>NZ_RZOT01000477.1:0-4820 GCF_003999085.1 Mesorhizobium sp. M4A.F.Ca.ET.090.04.2.1 | reverse complement strand
ATCTCGGCGGCATCGATGTCGCCGGCGCGGTGGCTCGACCACAGGCGGCGGCAGTCGGTGCAGGCGCCCAGTGTCTCGCCCTTGTGGTGGCCGACGACCATCGAGCCGACCGGCACAACGACCGTCGGCAGGTCGGCGCTGATGGCGCCCATGATCTGCGCCGGCAATGTCTTGTCGCAGCCGCCGATGACGACCACCGCGTCCATCGGCTGCGCGCGGATCATCTCCTCGGTGTCCATCGCCATCAGATTGCGCAGCACCATCGAGGTCGGGTGGGCGAAGGATTCGTGGATGGAGATGGTCGGGAACACCATCGGCAGCGCGCCCGAGAGCATGACGCCGCGCTTGACCGCCTCGATCAGCTGCGGCGCGTTGCCGTGGCAGGGATTGTAGTCGCTCGCGGTGTCGACAATGCCGACGATCGGCCGCTCCAGCGCATCGTCCGAATAGCCGGCCGCCTTGATGAAGGCCTTGCGCAGGAACAGCGAGAAGGCGGCGTCGCCGTAGCTGGTCAGTCCCTTCCTGAGGCCGCGATACGCCAATCGACACCTTGGGGCTGGATTTCACCCTGACTGCAGGCGCCCTGGTGGAGCAACCGCTGATCGTCACCATAGGCAAATGGCTCAGATTGTCAATAATTCTAATCTGGTTCCAGCAGAAATACCTACAATGTGGCGATCATAACTTGTCACTCATGGTCGTATTATCGATTATCAAGACCATGCGCTGCAGTTGCGGAAAGGCTCTCTCTGCGGCTAGAGTGACCGCAAAGGACGCGGCAAGGACAAGAAAATGCTCCACGTGGCAGACTATGGCGGCAAGGAAGCCGACGTCGTTAAGGCGCTGGAGGAGGACATCATCTTCGGCCGCCTCGCGCCCGGCACACGGCTGGTCGAAGATGTGCTGCTCGGACGCTTCCCGGTGTCGCGCCACACCATCCGCCAGGCGCTCTACCAGCTGGAGAAACTGGGCGTCGTCACCCGCGAACGCAACAAGGGCGCGATGGTGAGAAGGCTGTCACCCGACGAGGTCAGGCAGATCTACGAGGTGCGCGAGCTCTTGCAGCGGCAGGCGGCGCTGATGATCCCGTTGCCGGCCAGCGATGCACTGATTGCGGAGCTGATGGAGATCCAACGGGTCTACAGCGCCCATGTCGACGCCCACTATCTGCGCGGCATCCACGAGGCCAATGACCGTTTCCACCTCACCATGTTCTCGGCCTGCGGCAACGACTACCTGGTGTCGTCGATCGACCACTACATGCGGCTCAGCCTGCCGGTGCGGGCGAACTCACTCGCCGATCCGCAGAAGCTGGAAGTCTCGCGCCAGCACCACTGGTTCATGATCGAGGCGATGAAGCGCCGGGACAACTGGGTGCTGGCGCAGCTCTGCGTCGACCATCTGCAGCCAAGCAAGATGTTCTATCTCGAGGCGATCGAGAAGGCGGGGGATGGGGTTTAGGGGCCCTCTTACCCCGCCGCCAGCCGCCGCCGCACCACTGCCGCATGGAACCGCGCGCCATGGACCAGGCCTTCATCATTGAAATCATAGGACGGATTGTGCAGCGGTGCGGAGGCGCCGTTGCCGAGGAAGATGAAGCAGCCCGGCACATGGGCGAGGAAGCGGGCGAAATCCTCCGAGCCGGTCATCGGCTCGGCCGCGACGCCGACGGCATCGCCGGCCAGCACGCTCCGGGCCGCAGCAAAAGCTTCGTCGACCAGGCTTGCGTCGTTGACCAGCGGCACGAACTCGCGCGTGTAAGTGACTTCGGCGGCGACGTCATAGGCCTGCGCCGTGCCCTCGGCGATGCGGCGCATCTCCTTCTCGATCGCGGCACTCACCTCGGGCCGGAAACTCCTGGCGTCGCCGAGGATGCGGGCAAGGCCCGGCAGCGCGTTGCGGGTGCCGTCGGTGATCAGCTCGGTGACCGAAACGACGCCGATATCGGCGGGGCTCAGGCGCCGCGAGACGATGGTCTGCAGGTTGACGACCAGCGCGCAGGCGGCGACCAGCGTCTCCTGGCCGGCATGTGGACGCGCGGCATGGCCGCCGACGCCTTTCAGCACGATCTCGAAATTGTCCTCGGCCGACATGATCGGCCCGACGCGGGTCTCGAAATGGCCAATGGGCAGGCCCGGCATGTTGTGCAGGCCGAATATCTCCTCGAAGGGGAAGCGCTCGAGCAGTCCGTCGTCCAGCATGGCGAGCGCGCCCCTGCCCCATTCCTCGGCCGGCTGGAAGATGAAGCGCACAGTGCCGTCGAAGCCGCCTTCGGCGGCAAGCAGCTTTGCCGCGCCGAGCAGCATCGAGGTGTGGCCGTCATGGCCGCAGGCATGCATGGTGCCGGGTGTCTGGGAGCGGTAGGCCATCGTGCCCTGCTCGGCGATGCGCAGCGCGTCCATGTCGGCGCGCAGTGCGATCGCCCGGTTGCCGCTGCCCCTGGTCAGCGTGCCGACGACGCCGGTGCCGCCGATGCCTTCGGCGACCTCGAGCCCGAACGCGCGGAGTTTTTCGGCAACGAAGGCCGAGGTGCGCTTCTCCTCGAAGCCGAATTCGGGATGGGCGTGGAGATCGTGCCGCCACGCCGTCATCTCGCGGTGCAGTGCCTGCTGGTCGAGTTTGGCCATCGTCGCCCCTAAGCCTCTTCTTTACGCACTCGGACCGAAAGCTACGGCGAAGTCGCCGAGCCTGCTACGGCGAAGTCGCCGAGCCTGCTACGGCCCAAGTCGCCGAGCCTGACCGTCATATACTTTCCGGACTTGTTTCAGGCAGGCTGCATCAGCACGTCGTCCGGCGCCACGCCGACCAGTTCGGCATAGCGGCCGGGGTCGGTCGCCCCCTCGGAGTTGATGACGAGCACGCGCGAATGGGTGTCGAGGTCGAGTGCCGCGCGCATCTGCTTGTCGCCTGCCGCGCGGATCAGTCCGGCGAGCCCCGCACCGCCGCTTTCGCCGGAGATGATTGCCGGATCGTTGCCCAAGGGTCGCGCCAGCCGCTTCATCACGGCGACCGCATCCTCTTCCTCCACCGTCATGAAGGCATCGCCGACGCGCGCCAGCACGCGCCAGGCGACCAGTGACGGTTCAGCGCATTCGAGCATCGCCATCACCGTCGACTGCTGATGCGCGATCGTTGCCGGACGTCCGGCCTCAGCCGAGGCGTAGACGCAGGCCGAGCGCCCCGGCTCGACCACTACGGCCTTCGGCCGCCGCCCGCCGAGCATAATCGCCATATGGCCGGCGATCGCCGCGGCGAAGCCGCCGACGCCGGCCTGCAGGAAGACATGCGTGGGCGGCTCGGCCACCTGCCGCAGCGTCTCGCGCACGATCACCGTGTAGCCCTGCATGACCAGGCCGGGGACGCGCTCATAGCCCGGCCAGGACGTGTTGGAGACGATCTTCCAGCCGCGCTCGGCGCCGACGCGGGCGACTTCGCGCACCGCATGATCGTAGCCGCCCTCGACCTGCACGATCTCGGCGCCGAAGCGGGCGATGGCCGCGACACGCTCACGGCTTACGCCAGCATGGACGAAGATCACCGAGCGCGCGCCGACCAGGCCGGCGCCCTGCGCGACCGAGCGGCCATGATTGCCGTCGGTGGCGCAGACAAAGATCATGCTGGACGCGATCTCGCGCACCTTGGCGTCGTTGATCTCGCCGATATCGACGGTGCGGCCGAGCCACTTGCCTGCCTCCTCCAGCACCAGCCGTATGACCGCATAGGCGCCGCCCAGCGCCTTGAAGGAGCCGAGGCCGAGACGCTGGCCTTCATCTTTGACGTAAAGTGCGGCGATGCCGAGTTCATCGGCCAACGCCGGCAAGGCGTGCAGCGGCGTTTCGACATGGTTGTGCCGCGCCTTGAGATAGTGCTCGGCCCGCTCGCCTCCCGCCATGCCGAGGGACTCGGCATCGGCCGCAACCAACGGCTGGTTGTGTTCGGGACGTTGATTGAGCAGCAGCATGGCATTCTTTCTTCGAGGCACTGAACTTATTGGCGCGCGCGAAAATTCGCCGTCTAAACTCGCTGAATGATTGATTTTTGTTTCGGCCCGATGTCGCCGGATGCCAACCTCTGCAAGACTCGACGCCTTCGACGTGACTATTTTTGGTGGTGTCATGGCTTGGCAACACTGTGCCGCAGAAGCCGGCGATCCGCGTTTTCTGCTGCCGCGGTCAGTCGGCCGCCAATCTCGCGGCGACGCCGAGCAGGATGTTGGCTCCGGCAACCAGTTCGCCGGCGGCGGTGAACTCTGCCGGGTTGTGGCTGATGCCGCCCCGGCTCGGCACGAAGATCATCGCGGACGGCGCGATGCGCGCGATCATCTGAGCGTCGTGGCCGGCGCCCGAGGTGATGCGCCGGCAGGAAAGGCCGGCGGCTCCGGCAACCTCCTCGACCAGCGAGACGATGCGGGCATCGAAGGTTACCGGCTCGAAACGCGCCAGGCTTTCAGCCTGGACGGTGACGCCGGCGCTCGCGGCAAGGTGGTCGAGAAAGGCGGCGAGCGCCGCTTCCTCCTCGCGAAGGTGCGTTTCGTCGGGATCGCGGAGGTCGACGGTGAAGGTCGCCCGCGACGGGATGACGTTGATGGCGTTGGGCTCGAAGGCGATGGTGCCGACGGTGGCGACCGTCGGCGTCGGCGAGGCGCCGGCGCGGTCCGCCAGGAAGCCGATCACCCGCGCGGCGGCGACGCCGGCATCGCGGCGCATCGACATCGGCGTTGTGCCGGCATGGTTGGCCTCGCCCTCGATCGTGATGCGCTGCCAGGAAATGCCCTGCAGGTTTTCGACCGCGCCGACGGCGATGCCCTCGCGTTCCAGCAC
>NZ_RZOT01000476.1:0-4820 GCF_003999085.1 Mesorhizobium sp. M4A.F.Ca.ET.090.04.2.1 | reverse complement strand
CCCGGACACAGGATTCCGTTCGAGCACGAGCTGACAGCTGAATACAATTGCTCGCGCATGACGGTAAACAAGGCGCTGTCGCAGCTGGCCAAGGCCGGGCTGATCGAGCGCCGCCGCCGTTCCGGCAGTTTTGTCCGCCAGCCGCAGTCGCAGGCGGCGGTGCTGGAACTGCACGACATCCGGATCGAGGTCGAAGCGCTCGGCCTGCCCTATCGCTATGAAAGGATGGCTCGGCTGAAGCGGCGCAGCAGCGCCGAGGACCGGTCACTGCTGGGGCTTTCCGCCCCAGGCTTGGTGCTTTCGCTGGAATGCCTGCATTTCGCCGGCCAGCGGCCCTTCGCGCATGAGCAGCGGCTGATCAATCTCGCCGCGGTCGCGGAGGCCGGCGAGGAGGACTTTTTGGCCATCGCGCCCGGCCCCTGGCTGATCGGCCGCGTGCCGTGGAGCGAGGCCGAGCATCGCATCCGCGCCACCGCCGCGGACGACCATGTCGCCGACACGCTCGATATAGACCCCGGCGCGCCGTGCCTGGTGGTCGAGCGTCGCACCTGGAGCGCCGAGCACCCGGTGACGCATGTGCGCTTTATTTATCCGGCCGAGAGCCACACGCTGGTGGCGCGGTTCACGCCGTCGCAGGGATGAGTGATCTCCCCCTCGTGGGGGAGATTGGCAGTTCGGGCGCCGCGCCTTAAATCGCCGCCGTAATAATAATCTCGACCAGATATTCCGGGCCGGCCAGCTTGGCCTCGCCGGTGGCGCGGGCGGGCGTATGGCCCTGCGGCACCCACTTGTCCCATTCCGCGTTCATCTCGGCGAAGGTGCTCATGTCGGCCAGCCAGATGATGGTCTGCACGATCTTGGTCTTGTCGGTTCCGGCCTTGGCCAGCAATTCGTCGATGGTCTTCAGGATGTCGCGGGTCTGCGAGGCGACATTGCCGCCGGGCTCGCCGACCTGGCCGGCCAGATAGACGGTGTTGCCGTGGATGACGATCTGGCTCATGCGCGGGCCAACATCGATGCGACGAATGCTCATGGGGCGTTCCTTCCTATTATCGGTCGCGCCTCTTTAGAGTCCGCGCCGGTTTCGGGCAAGGCCGGCAGGGACGAAACCAATTGAGCCAATTGTGTGGCCCCTGCCCGTTGCGTACACGGCGAGTTGACCGGCCGTGACCAAATTGCGTCGGGCCATCTTGTTGACTAATGTAATAACATCACATATCGAGTTGAACCGCTCGAACAATGGGCTACCGCCCCAACGGACCACCGATGACCAATGCCTGCCTGACCTTTCGCGACCTGACGCTCGGCTATGGCAGCCACCCGGCGATCCATCACCTCGATGGCGTCATCCGCAAGGGGTCGCTGACGGCTGTCGTCGGCGCCAACGGCTCGGGCAAGTCGACGCTGATGAAGGGCATTGTTGGCGTGCTGAAGCCGATGGAAGGCGCGGTCACCCGCGCCCCCGGCGTGCGCACCGCCTATCTGCCGCAGCAGTCCGAACTCGACCGCTCTTTCCCAGCGCGGGTGGTCGACCTGGTTTCGCTCGGCTTGTGGCCGAAGCGCGGCCTGCTCGGCCGCTATACGAAGGAGGACCGCGAATCCGTCAGCAAGGCGCTGTTGGCGGTCGGCCTCGGCGGCTTCGAGACGCGCCCGATCGACACGCTGTCCGGCGGACAGCTGCAACGCACGCTGTTTGCGCGCGTGCTGCTGCAGGACGCCGACCTCATCCTGCTCGACGAGCCGTTCAACGCCGTCGACGCCAAGACGGTCGGCGACCTGATCCAGTTGATCAAGCGCTGGCATGGCGAGGAGCGCACGATCATGGTTGTCGTCCACGATCTCGACCTCGTTCGGCACAATTTCCCCGAGACGCTGCTGCTTGCGCGCCAGCCGGTCGCCTGGGGCGAGACCAAGGAAACGCTGCGGCCGGAAAACCTTCTCAAGGCGCGGCGCTTCCATGAAGCATGGGAAGAGAACGCGCCCTGGTGCGAGCCCGACGACCATCATCACGACCATCACGGGCACGACCATCACGGCCCTGCCCATACCCATGCGCATGATCACCATCATGACCACGGCTCCGGGCCGAGGGCCGCCTGATGGACTTTCTCTACGGCCTCTTCATCGCGCCCTTTGCCGATTTCGCCTTCATGCAGCGAGCGCTGTTCGGCTCGCTGCTGCTGTCGCTCGGCGCCTGTCCGGTCGGGGTCTTCCTGATGCTGCGGCGCATGAGCCTGTCGGGCGACGCCATGGCGCACGCCATCCTGCCGGGTGCGGCCGCAGGCTTCCTGCTCTACGGGCTGGAAATCCTGCCGATGACCATAGGCGGGCTGATCGCCGGCATTATCGTCGCGCTCGGCGCCGGCGCTGTCTCGCGTTTCACCGTCCAGCGCGAGGACGCTTCGATGGCGGCCTTCTATCTGATCTCGCTCGCCGTCGGCGTGCTGATGGTGTCGATCCGCGGCTCCAGTGTCGATCTCATGCATGTGCTGTTCGGCACGGTGCTGGCGCTCAACAACGAGGCTCTGACGCTGATCGGCGGTATCGTGCTGGTCACGCTGGTCGCCCTCACGATCTTCTGGCGGGCGCTGGTCGCCGAATGCCTCGACCCGCTGTTCCTGCGCTCGGTGAGCCGCATGGGCAGCCCGGTGCATTTCATCTTCCTGGGGCTGGTGGTGCTCAACCTCGTCGGCGGCTTCCAGGCGCTAGGCACGCTTTTGTCGGTCGGGCTGATGATGCTGCCGGCCGCCGCCGCCCGCTTCTGGACGGTGCGCGTCGAGCCTATGTGCGTGCTGGCGGTGCTGATCGGCTTCGCCTCCTGCACCGCCGGACTGCTGCTTTCCTACCACGCCTCGCTGCCGTCCGGCCCGGCCATCATCCTGTCGGCCGGCGTCGTCTACTTCTTCTCGATCGTGTTCGGCTCGCGCGGCGCGCTGCGCGCCCGCATCGTCCACCATCGCCACCGGACCGCCTGATCCCCCAAGCAAGGAGACCTGCCCAATGCTGAAATCCTTCCGCGCCGCCCTGGCCCTGAGCGTTATAACATTTACCGCGCTTGGCGCTTCTTCGGCCTTCGCCGCGCCGCTCAAGGTGGTGGCGAGCTTCACGGTGATTGCGGATTTCGCCAAGAATGTCGGCAACGACCGGGTCAGCATCACCACCATCGTCGGCCCGGATGGCGACGCCCATGTCTACGAACCGAGCCCGGCCGACGCGGTGGCGATGGCTGGCGCTGATGTGGTGCTGGTCAACGGGCTGCAATTCGAAGGCTATTTGCAGCGCCTGGTCGACGCCAGCGCCACCAAGGCCTCGATCGTTACCTTGACCAAGGGCGTCACCCCCATCGACTTCAAGCCGGAATTCGCCGATGCGGACGCGGCGGAAGGCGCCGCCACCGGCGGCGGCAAGACGGTCACCGACCCGCATGCCTTCCAGTCGATCGCCAATGCCAGGATCTATGTGAAGAATATCGCCGAGGCCTTCTGCGCCGCCGACAGCGATGGCTGCGTCGGCTACCAGACCAATGCCGCGGCCTACACCAAGAAGCTGGATGCGCTGGAAGGCGAGGTGAAGGCGGCGATCCAGTCGATCCCCGAGGAGAAGCGCGTCGTCATCACCTCGCACGATGCCTTCGGCTATTTCGAGCACGAATATGGCCTGGCCTTCCTGGCGCCGCAGGGCATTTCCACCGACTCCGAGCCATCGGCCGCCGACGTCGCCAAGCTGGTCGAGCAAGTGAAGCAAGACAAGGCGGCTGCGATCTTCGTCGAAAACATCACCAATCCGCGGCTGATCGAGCAGATCGCCAGCGAGACCGGCATCAAGGTCGGCGGCACGCTCTATTCGGATGCGCTGTCGCAGCCCGACGGACCAGCCTCGACCTATATCGACATGATGCACAACAACATCGCCCAGATCAAAGGCGCGATCCTCGGCAGCTGAGGTCCGCTCATCCAGCCGGATTGTGATGGTCCGGCTGGATTTTCCGCCGCGAATGTCTATCTGCAAAGACGACGCCGGCGGCGTGCGACGATACGCGATCGGCGGGAGCAGTTGCCGGCTCGCTCCGGGAGTGGCAAGACTGCCGCGCGACCAGATTGCGAGGACGACCATGGAATACCGAGAGATCAGCGACGACTATTCGGTCTCGGGCCAGATCCAGCCCAGCGATATCACCGCCATCAAGGAAGCCGGCTTCAAGAGCGTGATCTGCAACCGGCCGGACAACGAGCAGCCCGGCCAGCCTTCGGCCGAAAGCGTCAAGGCAGCGGCCGAGGCGGCCGGCCTCGCCTTCCGCTTCATCCCGGTCATCAGCGGCCAGATCACCTTCGAGAATGTCCAGGACCAGGCCGCGGCGCTCGACGAGCTCGAGGGCCCGGTCTTCGCCTACTGCCGCTCCGGCGCCCGCTGCACCAATCTCTATGGGTTGATTCAGCAGTCGAGGGGCTGAAGTGTGCTGAGATTCAGGTCAGGCCGGCCTGACCTGAACATCAGCGCACCCTAGATCGGCAGCGCGCCGGTCTCCTTCAGCGTCTCCAGCACGATTGCCGTCTTCACATGCTGGACGGATTCGTGCGGCAGGAGCACGCCGTTGACGAACTCCGACAGTGATTTGAGATCGGGCGTCACCACTTTCAGAATGTAGTCCATCTCCCCGGTCAACGCGTGCGCCTCCTGAACCTCAGGCAGCCGCGCCACCAACTCGCCGAAGCGCCGGGCGTTGTCACGATTGTGGGTGGCCAGTGTCACCGAGATGACGTTGACCAGCGAGAAGCCCAGCCGGTCCCGGTCGAGCACCGCGCGGTACCCCTTGATATAGC
>NZ_RZOT01000475.1:0-4830 GCF_003999085.1 Mesorhizobium sp. M4A.F.Ca.ET.090.04.2.1 | reverse complement strand
CCAGATGGAACAGCCGTCCGTTCTGGCCGGAAAAATGCATCGGGATGACGGAAGCCCTGGCGTCCTGGATCAGCCGGGCCGGAAATATCTTCCAAGGCAGGTCGCGCGCCAGGCCAAATCCTTTCGGCGCGGTGGCGACGCCGCCGGCCGGGAAGACGATGATCGTGACACCTTCCTTCAACAGCCGCACCGCCTCATGGCGCACCGCCATGTTGTTCTTCACCGCTTCCTTGGTTTCGGAGAAGTCGATCGGCAGCGAGTAGGGTTCCATCTCGCGGATCTTGAGCAGGTCCTTGTGGATCATGACGCGGAACGGCCGTCCGAGCTGCTCGGCCAGCGAAAGCACGGCGATACCGTCGCCGATGCCGAACGGATGGTTGGCGACGATCACCAGCGGCGTGTCGGGCAGCATCGCCGGCGGCCATGGAGCGGCGTTCCGGACCTTGACGTCAATGAGCTCCAGCATGCGGCTGAACACGCGCTCGCCGCTCGGCGCCACCTGGCGCCGCCAGAAATCATAGAGCGCGGCAAAACGGTCGCGGCCGGACAGGCCCTCGACGGAATGGATGAACCAGCGCGTCAGCGCCGGCTGATGCGGGTTGGCGTAGGAAAGCTCGGGAAACGGTCTTTCCCGCAGTTTCAGCTTGAGCATCGCGGCTCGTTACAGCTTTGGCGTGACAGCCATGTGAAAATGGCGGTGGATCGCTCCACCGCCAAGCCATCGGGAATGTGCGGATTCAGGCAGCGCGTTTGCGCCTGCGATCCGGCGTTATCGCTTCCTCGCTCAATTGTGCGATCGCCTCGGCCAGGCCGAGCGATTCCTGGTCGCGCGACCCCAACCGGCGGACGTTGACCGTCTGCTCCTCAGCTTCGCGCTTGCCGCACACGAGAATGACGGGGACCTTGGCCAGCGAATGCTCGCGGACCTTGTAGTTGATCTTCTCGTTGCGCAGATCCGCTTCCGCCAGAAGCCCGGCGGCCTTGAGTTTGGCCACCACCTCATTCGCATAGTCGTCGGCATCGGATGTGATCGTGGCGACCACCACCTGCAGCGGCGCGAACCACAGCGGGAAATGGCCGGAATAGTTCTCGATCAGGATGCCGAGGAACCGCTCCATCGAGCCGCAGATGGCGCGATGCACCATCACCGGTTGCTTCTTTTCCGAATCCGATCCGATGTAGAAGGCGCCGAAACGCTCCGGCAGGTTGAAGTCGACCTGCGTGGTGCCGCACTGCCATTCGCGGCCGATGGCGTCCTTCAGCACATATTCGAATTTCGGGCCGTAGAACGCACCCTCGCCCGGGTTGATCGAGGTCTTGATGCGGTTGCCTGACCGTGTGCGGATCGTTTCCAGCACGCCGCTCATGATCTCCTCGGCATGGTCCCAGGCCTCGTCCGTGCCGACGCGCTTGTCCGGCCGCGTCGACAGCTTCACGCTGATCTCGTCGAAGCCGAAGTCGGCATAGGTCGACAGGATCAGGTCGTTGATGCGCAGGCACTCCGCCGCAAGCTGCTCCTCGGTGCAGAAGATATGCGCATCGTCCTGCGTGAAGCCGCGCACGCGCATCAGCCCGTGCAGCGCGCCCGAAGGTTCGTAGCGATGCACATTGCCGAATTCCGCAAGCTTGACGGGCAGATCGCGGTAAGACTTCAACCCATGCTTGAAGATCTGCACGTGGCCGGGGCAGTTCATCGGTTTCAGTGCGAACACCCGGTCGTCGTCGGTGTCGTCGCCGGCCACCGTCACCTTGAACATGGCGTCGCGATACCAGCCCCAGTGGCCCGATGTCTCCCACAGGCTCTTGTCCAGAACCTGCGGTGCGTTGACCTCCTGATAGCCCTGCTCGTCGAGGCGTCGGCGCATGTAGTTGACCAGGTTCTGGAACATCTTCCAGCCCTTGGCATGCCAGAAGACGACGCCGGGTCCCTCTTCCTGGAAATGGAACAGGTCCATCTCGCGGCCGAGCTTGCGGTGATCGCGTTTCTCGGCCTCCTCCAGCATCGTCTGGTAGGCGTCGAGCTGCGCCTGGTCGGCCCAGGCGGTGCCGTAGATGCGCGTCAGCATCGGGTTGTTCGAGTCACCACGCCAATAGGCGCCGGCGACCTTCATCAGCTTGAAGGCATTGCCGATCTGCCCGGTCGAGGCCATGTGCGGACCGCGGCAGAGGTCGAACCAGTCGCCCTGCGCGTAGATCTTCAGGTCCTGGTCGTCCGGAATGGCGTCGATCAGTTCCAGCTTGTAGCGCTCGCCCTTGTCGGCAAACACTTTCTTCGCCTTCTCGCGCGACCAGACTTCCTTGCTGAACGGCTTGTTGCGCTGGATGATCTCGCGCATCTTCTTCTCGATCACCGGGAAATCGTCCGGCGTGAACGGCTCGTTGCGGGCGAAGTCGTAGTAGAATCCGTTCTCGATCACCGGCCCGATGGTCACCTGCGTTCCCGGCCACAGTTCCTGCACGGCTTCCGCCAGCACGTGCGCGGCGTCGTGCCGGATCAGTTCCAGCGCCCGCGGATCCTCGCGGGTGATGATCTCGACCTTGCCGGGCTTGCCGAGCGGATCGGAAAGGTCGCGCACGGTGCCGTCGATGGCATAGGCCACCGCCTTTTTGGCCAGCGACTTCGAGATCGATTCGGCAAGGCCGGCGCCGGTCATCGCCGCGTCGTAGTCGCGGACGGAGCCGTCGGGAAATGTCAGGGAAACGGAATTCAGCATAGAGTTCTCCTATCCAGTCCCGCAAACGAGCGCGGGTGGTGAAATGCATGTCGCCCAAAGTGCAGTGGTTGGAGCATGCGCAAGAAGCCGGATGCGTCCGGCGGCGGCAGTCTTTTATGGGTAGATTTCAGCGCCGTAAAGCGCTCGTTCCGCCTATTTGATCAAGCCGGGCAGCTCTTTCAAGAACGCCGCGCGCGTCTTCAAGCCCTTGGGCATGTCGGTGCGGTTGGTGCCGACGACCAACCGGGCAAAGACGATCCGGCGCTCGCCTTTTTCAGCCCAGCCGACGAACCAGCCGAGCGAGCGCATGTCCTTGCCGCCATTGCCAAGCCTTGTGCTGCCGGTCTTGCCCTGCACTGCCCAGTTCCCTGCCTGGAAGCTCGGGACGATCGCTTCCGCCATCTGATGCGCCTTGGCAGAAACCGGCATCTTGCCGGCCAGCAGCCGGCGCAGGAAGGCGGTTTGCTCGACAGGCGATATCTCCAGCGAGGAGTTCACCCAGGAATGAGTGAGGCCGTCGTTCTTGCCGGCATCGCCGGTGACATCAGCGTTGCCGTAGCCGAATTTCGACACATAGCCGGCAAATCTTTCAGCGCCGAGCCGGCGGGTAATCTCGCGCGAATACCACAGGACCGAGTCTCTCTCCCAGATCGTCGGATCGACCGTCTTCCGGTCGCGCTTCACCGCGTTGAACTCGGGCTTGTAGTCCCAGTTCGGCGCGTGTTCGTCGGCGAGGATGCCGGCGTCAAAGCCGATCAGCGCCAGCGGCAGCTTGAAGGTAGAGGCCGGGCTGAAGCGTTGGTCGCAGGCACCGTCGCGATAGAGTGTGTCGCCGCTCGCCGCATCCTGGATCAGCGTGCATTCGATATCGCCGAGCGGCGCCGACTGTGCGCGCATCGGGAACCCGAGCAGCCAGGCCAGCAGGAAGAGAACGATGGCAAAAACGAACGGAAGGCGGTCTATCTGGCGCATGACGTTTCTCTCCTGAAGGGCGGCAGGAGCGTATTTATCCAAGCCTCTTGTCTCGATTTTGTCTCAAATGCGCGAGTTCACAGCAACATGCGGTTAACCTAACCAAATCGTTAAGGAAGCTTTGGCCGCCGCTCCTTGGCGGGCGCTCAGGCTTCGGGATTGCCGCGCTTCCTGCCGATCTGCCGATAGCGCCACGGCATGAACCATACGTAGCGCTTGGCGAGCGTCTCGGGCACGAGGTCGATGCCGTGTGTTCCGAACGGGCCGCAGCGCAACACCCGGAAAAACCCCATCCAGCCGCCGGCCCACAGGCCGTGGCGCGCGATCGCCTCATGCGCGTATTCGGAGCAGGTCGGCAAATGCCGGCAGGAATTGCCGACGAAGCCGGACAGCGTCAATTGATAGAGACGGACGAGCGACGTGCCGAAGACGCGGCCCGGCGTCTTGCGCCAAGGTCCCGGCCAGTTGCGCCCGCGCCGGGTCGGCCCGGCGCCGTGCGTATATCCAGGATAGTCGCTCATCTCTCCGCAGCCTGTTTCACTGCGCGATAGATGTGGGCTTCGCGCCGGGAACGCAATGGTCTTTGCCTCACGACCTCGAGCGGCGGACAGGATGCCGGTCGGTCCACTGGGCATGGTGAGAGGGAAGATCGCTGCGATCATGGTGGCGGTTCGGCGTGGCTGCGCCATGCCACTGGAATGTTGCGATCCGCATGACCTCGTTGAGAATGTCCAGAAGCTGGTTCATCGCAGTGCTCCTTTGAGCATCGATTGGACTACCGCTGGCCTTCCTCCTCAAACGAGTATAATTTCCTCCTCGGATAACCTGAGGTTATGCGAAATGAAACGAGGACGGCTGCCACTGACAGCGCTCAGGAGCTTCGAGACGGCCGGGCGACATTTGAGCTTCAGCCGCGCAGCGGAGGAGCTTTATGTCTCTCAGGCGGCGATCAGCCGGCAGATCCGCGAGCTCGAGACTTTCCTGCGCCAGCCGTTGTTTCACCGCCTGCATCGGCGGGTCGAACTGACGGATGCGGGGCAACGGTTGCTCGACCAATTGGTCAGAAGCTTCGACGACATCGACCGGGTGCTTTCGGATCTGGTGGCATCGCCGGCGCAATCGGTGGTCCGCGTCAGCGTTGAAC
>NZ_RZOT01000474.1:0-4840 GCF_003999085.1 Mesorhizobium sp. M4A.F.Ca.ET.090.04.2.1 | reverse complement strand
CATTGGGACAGGGCAGAGGATGGCAGTCCAAAACCGCATGCCCATGTCATGCTGACCATGCGGTCGGTCGATGAGAACGGTTTTGGTCCAAAGGTGCGCGACTGGAACCAGACCGAGCTGGTCGAGCGCTGGCGCGAACGTTGGGCGGATCTTGCCAATGAGCGCCTTGCCGAACTCGACATAGACGCCCGCATCGATCATCGCAGTTTGGAAGCACAGGGCATTGCCTTGGAGCCACAGACCCAGATCGGTGCCTCGGCACAGCGCATTGAGAACGGCGACCTCGACGTCGCCTGCATTGAAGCAGATCGCGCCGAGCTGCACCGCGAGATCGCGCGCAACAATGGCGCGCGCCTCATTGCCGATCCATCCGTGGCGCTGGATGCCATCACGCATCAGCAATCGACCTTCACCCGAAGAGACATGGCGAAGTTCGCACATCGGCACAGCGATGGGCTCGAGCAGTTCAACCAGGTGATAGGCGCGATCGGGAAAGAGCCGGATCTGGTCGAACTCGGAAAGGATGGACGTGGAGACGATCGCTTCACCACCCGACAGATGATCGAGACCGAACAGCGTCTGCATCAGGCGGCGGAACGCATGGTCGGGGATGGATTTCATGCAGTAAGTGATCAGCATCGCGAGGCTGCTCTGGCACATGCCGGGCAGCGCGGCCTTGTCCTGTCAGGCGAGCAGGTCGAAGCGCTCGCGTATGTCACCGACGGCAGTGGTCTTGGCGTCGTTGTCGGCTTTGCCGGAACGGGGAAGAGCGCCATGCTTGGTGTTGCGCGCCAGGCATGGGCAGCAGCAGGCTATGAGGTTCGAGGCGTCGCACTCTCCGGCATAGCGGCCGAGAATCTCGAAAGCGGATCGGGGATTTCGTCGCGCACCATCGCCAGCTTGGAACATGGCTGGGGACAGGGCCACGATCTTCTCACCGCGCGCGATGTCCTAGTGATCGACGAGGCAGGCATGGTCGGCACGCGCCAGTTGGAGCGCGTTCTCTCCCATGCAGCGGACGTCGGCGCGAAAGTCGTGCTGGTCGGCGATCCGCAGCAGTTGCAGGCGATCGAAGCCGGCGCCGCATTCCGTTCGATCCACGAGCGATATGGCGGCGTCGAAATCGGTCAGGTGCGCCGGCAGCGCGAAGACTGGCAGCGCGACGCTACACACGATCTGGCGACCGGCAGGATCGGTGCTGCAATCAGCGCCTATGAAGATAGAGGGATGGTGCATCAGGCTGCGACGCGCGACGAGGCGCGCAGCGATCTGGTCGAGCGCTGGGACCGCGACAGGCAGGCAGAGCCAGACGCAAGCCGGATCATCCTCACCCACACAAACGACGAGGTGCGCGCGCTCAACCAGGCGGCGCGCGAGCGCATGCGCGTTGCCGGCGATCTCGGCGAAGATGTTCAGATAGGCGTCGAACGGGGCGAGAGAAGTTTCGCACGCGGCGACCGCGTGATGTTCCTGCGCAACGAGCGCGGCCTCGGCGTCAAGAACGGCACGCTCGGTGTGGTCGATGAGGTGAGCACGCGGGGCATGACTGTGCGTACTGAGGACCACAGGTCGGTGCGGTTCGACCTGAAAGACTATGCCCACATCGACCACGGTTATGCCGCGACCATCCATAAGGCGCAGGGCATGACGGTCGACAGCACTCATATCCTGGCGACGCCGGGTATGGATGCCCATGGCAGCTATGTGGCTCTATCGCGGCATCGAGACGGGATGGACCTGCATTACGCCAGCGACGACTTCGCAACCCGCGAAAGGCTTGTCCGCGCACTGTCACGCGACCGCGCCAAGGACATGGCGTCGGACTACGAGCAGATCGATCCGGCGCAGAGCTATGCCGAGCGGCGCGGCATCACCTTTCGCGAGCGTGTCGCGGAGATCGTGCGCAAGGTCGTGCCTGAAAGGCTACGCAATATGTTCGATGGCCGCCGCCCTTCGGCTGACGGCGCGCCCGACTTCGACGCCACGCGCAGGCCGGAAAGAGAGGAAGTGCGCCTCGAACCCGCAGCGCCAGCGAGAGAGACCACCGAGGACGGGCAAGCAGCGTTGCGGAAAGCCCGAACCGATGCGCTCGTGCGTCATGCCCGCGCCATGGACGCGATGTTCAGCGACGAGGGTGCAGGAAACAAGGCCAGCCCGATCCGGTTGCGCGAACTGGCTGACGCCCGAAAAGCCTTCGACGAGGTGCGGCCCCATGGCTGGCGCGATGCCGAGGCGGCTTATGTCAAGAGCCCGGAACTTGTCGCCGAGGCCGCCGGCGGACGGATCAACCGCGCCATCCGCGCCCTCCAGCTTGAAGCCGAAATCCGCACTGGACTGGACAACGATCCGGGCCGCCGCGCAGACCATTTCGTGGAGCGTTGGCACAAACTCGACCGGACCAGCCAGCACCAGTATCAGGCGGGTGACATGTCCGGCTACAAGGCGACGCGATCGGCGATGGGTGACATGGCCAGAAGCCTCGAGCGCGATCCGCAGCTTGAATCCATCCTCGCCAACCGCAAGCACGACCTTGGCATCAGCGTCGATTCTGGTCGGCGCCTTGGTGCGGAACTCGCATTCACCCACGGAATCGACCTCGGGCGGGGCCGGGGCATTGGACTCTAGACAGTCCTATCTGCCGCCGTCTCTATGCCGGGGTACGATGACGCGGAAAACCCTCTTGCGCGCCCGCAAGTGTCTGTCCTCTCTTGATCAGGAGCAGTCAAAAACAACCAGCAGGAGGCAGTGCGTCCATGCGCGAACCAGACCGTATCATCCGCCTGAAAACCGTCGTCTCCCGGACAGGTCTGTCCCGGTCCACCATCTATCGCAAGATCGCCGACGGCACCTTCCCACGCCAGATCCAGATCAGTATCCACGGTGCAGGCTGGCATGAATCCGACATCAGTCGCTGGATCACCAATCCCGTTTCGTGGCGTCCGCAAGACGAGGGCGACAAGTTGTGATGAGGGTGATGCACACCGCGCGGAAAGCTGGCTTTCATCGAAACGCAGCGGTCACGGCGGCAGGGTTACTGCCATGTCCGTCAGGAGCGCCGCCGAGGCGAGCGAAAACGGCAAACCGAAACGATGGTCGCGCCCATCAAGATGGCTTGCTCAAGCAGGGCAACTTTGGAGGGAAGCGGCCGTGACGGACTGCCTCCGATCCGGCTTCCTTCGAAGCAGGCTGCATCCTCACTGCCCTATAAGGTCCGTCGGCTAACGATTGCCCGATCGATCGCGAGCATCGCCGGATCGATATTTATGGTGGCGGCCGAGGTCATCCAGCACCGAGCGGATATGAGGCCAAGGGAAATCGGCGGGACGTTCCCAATGCTCACCGTCATGCAAGATAACGAGCAGCTTGGCTAAAATGCCCTCGATGGAGGTAGCGGCTGTTTGCGGTAGATTATCCAGAAGGTCGCGTTCGGCTATTTCGGATTGCCGTATCAGTTCGTCTGCTTTCGAATAGCCGATCTCAGCATCGGCGGCATCCCAACGCGCCTGATGTGCCGCGAAGTCGGCAACCGCCCTGTTCCATTCGACTTCAATTTCGGGAGAGTAGGCATCGTTCAGGCCTTCCATGGAACGGAGCGTTAATTCCGTACCACCGGCAAGCCGTACCTTGGCGCAGGGAAAGCCGACCGTCCTAGCGAGGTATGTCTCCAACCTTTGCTGTTCGCGGCATAGCGCCAGTGTCTCGTTGTGGATCTTTTGCCAGTCCCCACACAGGCGAAGAGCAGGATCAGCAGCACTGCTGCCGTCCGTCAGTTCGGCGGCCCGCGACTTTACCTGGAAGGGCCATGCCACGGCGGCCGTGGCCGTGCTCGCCAGCAAGCGCCGCCGGGTGACGAAAGACAAACTCATGCTATTGTCGGAATCATCCATGATCCGAGCTCCACGAAAGCTGGGGTTGTGGTTAGGTTGGACAGGTGTGACCGCACCTGTCCAACCGCTCAAGATGCTTGTCGGCATCAGCGGTAGTATCAGTGTTACTATCTATGGCCATTAAACGCAACAACTTAGTAACAGGGCTACTACGGATGGCAATAACTTCGGCCCAGTGTCGGATGGCGCGGGCAGCTCTCCATCTAGGCATTCGGGAGCTTGCTGCCCTCGCCAAGGTCTCTCCCAACACTATTGCGCGATTGGAGCGCGGCGAGGTTTTGTTCGACAACACACTGCAGGCGGTACAAGGCGCCCTGGAGAACGCTGGCATCGAATTCATTCCAGATAATGGTGGTGGGCCCGGCGTGCGCTTAGCCAGGCGAAATTAGAGGTGGCGTCACGCAGCCGCCATCGAACTGAGCGGAAACATCCCAGCGCCACCGCTGATAATTCCGGTTCGCCCGATGCGATCAGCGATCGATATTGCTGAACAGCTTAGCGTTCCGTTTTGCTCGCGAGCTTATCGCCTTCGGCCGGCGTTGCCGAGGCTCATGTCTTAGAGCTTTGGTCAGTTCCCGCCCCGCAAAAACGCAGCCCAATCGCTCATCATGGCGCGGCGCTTCTCAATCATGGTTTCGCGCCGGTATGCGGCCTCAACGTCGCTGTTGATGGCGTGGGCGAGCGCAAACTCCCGCATGTCTCTGGGATAGTCGGACAACTCCCCTGCCCAATCAGAAAACGTTGACCGCAGCCCATGGGGCACGGCTGGACGCTTCGAGTTCTTGTCAAGCCAGCTCTTGCGGCCCGCCTCGATCTCGCTTTCGTGCATCCGTCTCATGGTGGCGCTCAACGTCATGTCGGACAGCATGCCGCCACGGATCGCCGGAAACACATATTCTGTGTCGGCGGTCGCGGCCTCTTTCATCGCAGTTAGGATTGTCATTTCCGCATCG
>NZ_RZOT01000473.1:0-4843 GCF_003999085.1 Mesorhizobium sp. M4A.F.Ca.ET.090.04.2.1 | reverse complement strand
CCTTCGGCAAGTGCTGGGGCGAAATGATCGTCGAGCTGTCGCCCGAGGGCAAGCTCGAGAACCGCATCGCCGAGGAGATCGGCTCGTCCGACGATGCCAAGGTCTGGACGCTGAAGATCCGCGACGGCGTCGAATTCCACAACGGCAAGACCGTGACCGCCGAGGACGTCGCCGCCACGCTCGAGCGCCATTCGGACGAGAAGTCGAAGTCCGGCGCGCTCGGCTACATGAAGGGCATTGAGAGCATCAAGGCCAGCGGCAAGGAAGTGGTGCTGACGCTGAAGGAGGCCAATGCCGACCTTCCCTACCTGCTCAGCGACTATCACCTCATCGTCCAGCCGAACGGCGGCAAGGACAAGCCCGATGCCGGCATCGGCGCCGGCCCGTACAAGATCGTGACCAACGAGCCCGGCGTGCGCCATGTCGGCGAGCGCTTCGCCAATTACTGGCAGGGCGACAAGATGGGTCATGCCGACCAGATCGAAGTGGTCGTCATCAACGACGCGACGGCGCGCACCGCGGCCCTGCAGGGTGGCCAGGTCAACATGATCAACCGCGTCGAGCCGAAGATCGTCGACCTGATCAAGCGCGTGCCCGGCGTCACCATCCGCAACCATGCGGGCCCCGGCCACTACGTGTTCATCATGCATTGCAACACGGCGCCGTTCGACAACAACGACCTCAGGATGGCGCTGAAGCTGGCGATCGACCGCGAGGAGATGCTGAACAAGGTGCTGCGCGGCTACGGCTCGCTCGGCAACGACTTCCCGATCAACGCGTCCTACCCGCTGTTCACCGAGATCGAGCAGCGCAAGTACGATCCGGACAAGGCCAAGTTCCACTACAAGAAGTCCGGCCACGATGGTTCGGTCCTGCTCAGGACCTCCGATGTGGCTTTCCCCGGCGCCGTCGATGCAGCGCAGCTCTACCAGCAGAGCGCGGCCAAGGCCGGCATCAAGCTCGAGATCAAGCGCGAGCCGGGCGACGGCTACTGGAACGAGGTCTGGAACAAGCAGCCCTTCTGCGCCTCCTACTGGGGCGGACGCTCGACCCAGGACCAGATGTACTCGACCGCCTATCTGTCGACGGCCGACTGGAACGACACGCGCTTCAAGCGTCCGGACTTCGACAAGATGGTGCTGGCCGCGCGCGCCGAGCTCGACGAAGCCAAGCGCAAGGCGATGTACCATGACATGGCCGTCATGGTGCGCGACGAAGGCGGCCTGATCCTGCCGATGTTCAATCAGTTCATCGACGCCACGGGTGCTAAGGTCGGCGGCTGGGTCGACGATCCGCATCAGGAACTGATGAACGGTTACGCTTTGGCGAAATGCTGGCTCGAAGCTTGAGCCTGGCCTTGCGGAGATGTCCTCACCCATCGTGAAACTGGTGGCCCAGCGCGTTGCGCTGGGCATCCTCCTTTTGTTGGCCGTTTCGGTCCTGATCTTCGCCGGCACCCAGATCCTGCCCGGCGACGTCGCGCAAGCCATTCTCGGACAATCGGCGACGCCGGAGTCGCTCGCCAATCTGCGCGAGCAGCTCGGGCTGAACCAGCCTGCCTATCTCCGCTACTTCCACTGGCTGGGCGGCGTGCTCACCGGCGATCTCGGCACCGCCATGTCGAGCGGGCAGGACATCGCGACGTCGATCAAGGACCGGCTGTGGAACACGCTGTTCCTTGCCTTCTGGGCGGCGATCGTCGCCGTGCCGCTGGCGATCATCCTCGGCCTGATCGCGGTGCGCTATCGCAATGGTTGGGTCGACAAGCTGATCTCCGGCGTGGCGCTCGCCTCGACCTCGTTCCCGGAGTTCTTCATCGGCTATCTGCTCGTCTTTTACTTCGCCGTGCAGCACCAATGGTTCCCGGCCATTTCCACCGTCTATGAGGGCATGTCCTTCGGCGAGCGCATGCAGGCGATTGCGTTGCCGGCCGCGGCGCTGACGCTGGTGGTGCTGGCCCACATGATGCGCATGACGCGTGCGGCGATCCTCAACGTCATGCAGTCGGCCTATGTCGAGACGGCCGAGCTGAAGGGTCTGTCGGCTTTCGCCGTCATCCGCAAGCATGCCTTCCCGAACGCCATCGCGCCGATCATCAACGTCGTCATGCTTAACCTCGCCTACCTAGTTGTCGGCGTCGTGGTGGTCGAGGTGATCTTCGTCTATCCCGGCATGGGTCAGTACCTGGTCGACCATGTCACCAAGCGCGACGTGCCTGTCGTACAGGCGGTCGGCCTCATCTTCGCCGCCGTCTACATCAGCCTCAACATTATCGCGGACATTGCGGCGATTGTCGCCAATCCGCGGCTCAGACATCCGAAGTGAGGGGGCGGGCATGCAGACCCTGAGACGCATTCCCATCCCCTCGCTGATCGGCCTGGTGCTGACGGCGTTGTTCGTGCTGGCGGCGATCCTCGCGCCCTGGATCGCGCCGCATGGCAATGCCGAGATCGTCGGCGACGTCTGGGAACCGATGTCGTCGGCGCATTGGCTGGGCACCGACAATCTCGGCCGCGATCTTCTCTCGCGCATGATCTACGGCGCCCGCATCACCCTCTTCATAGCCGTGCTGGCGACAGCGCTGTCCTTCTCGCTCGGCGCCATACTTGGCTTCTCGGCGGCGGTGTTCGGCGGCTGGTACGACACGCTGCTGTCGCGCCTCGTCGACCTGCTGATGTCGATCCCGACGCTGATCATGGGCCTTGTCGTGCTTTCGGTGCTGCCCACCAACCTGGTGACGCTGATCCTGGTGATGGGGGTTCTCGACTCCACCCGCGTCTATCGCCTGTCGCGCGCCGTCGCCGTCGACATCAACGTCATGGACTATGTCGAGGCCGCCAAATTACGCGGCGAAGGCAGCGGCTGGATCATCTTTCGCGAGATCCTGCCCAATGCGCTGTCGCCGCTGGTCTCGGAACTCGGCCTGCGTTTCATCTATGCGGTGCTGTTCCTGTCGACGCTCTCCTTCCTCGGTCTCGGCGTCCAGCCGCCGGATGCCGACTGGGGCGGCATGGTGAAGGAAAACAAGGACGGCATCGTCTTCGGCATCGCGGCGGCGCTGATCCCGGCAGCGGCGATCGCGGCGCTTGCCATCTCGGTCAACCTTGTCGCCGACTGGGTGCTCAACCGCACGGCAAGCCTGAAGGGAGGGCGCGGCTGATGGCTGACACCAAAGCAAAGTCTGGCCTGCTGCTCGACATCCGCAACCTGCGCATCGAAGCGACCGTCTATCCGCCCGGCGAGCAGCCTAAGACCATTACCCTGGTGCACGACGTATCGCTGACGCTGGAGAAAGGCAAGGTGCTCGGCCTGATCGGCGAGTCCGGCGCCGGCAAGTCGACCATCGGCCTGTCGTCGATGGGCTATGGCCGCGGCGGCGTGCGCATCACCGGCGGCGAGGTCATCCTCAACGGTCGTGATATCCTGAAGGGCGGCAAGGAAGGCTTCCGCAGGTTGCGCGGCCGCGAGGTCTGCTACGTCGCGCAGTCGGCTGCCGCCGCCTTCAATCCGGCGCACCGGCTGATGGACCAGGTAGTCGAAGCCGCCCTTCTGCACGGCACGGCAACGCGGGCCGAGGCAGAGAAGCGCGCCGTCGCGCTGTTCAAGAAGCTCAGCCTGCCCAACCCGGAAACCATTGGCGAACGCTTTCCCCACCAGGTCTCCGGTGGCCAGCTGCAGCGCGTCATGACGGCGATGGCGCTGTGCTCCGAGCCGGACCTGATCGTCTTCGACGAGCCGACCACCGCGCTCGACGTGACGACGCAGATCGACGTGCTGGCGGCGATCAAGGACGCCATCCGCGACACGCATGTCGCGGCACTCTACATCACCCACGACCTTGCCGTCGTCGCCCAGGTGTCGGACGAGATCATGGTGTTGCGCCACGGCCGGCTGGTCGAATGGGGCGGCACCCGCCAGATCATCAAGGAACCGCGCCAGGAATACACCAACGCGCTGGTGTCGGTGCACGAGATCGCGCACCAGGAGCAACAGCCCGGCACGACGCCGGTGCTGTCGGTGAAGAACGTGACCGCCGCCTATGGCCGCAGCCATATCAAGGTGTTGAAGAACGTTTCGGTCGACATTTTTCCCGGCCAGACGCTGGCCGTCGTCGGCGAATCCGGCTCGGGCAAGTCGACGCTGGCGCGCGCCATCACCGGTCTGTTGCCGCCCGAGCAGGGCGGCGTCGTCTTCGATGGCCGCACGCTCGGCAACAAGCTCGCCGATCGGCCGAAAGAGGACCTGCGCCAGCTGCAGATGATCTATCAGATGGCCGACGTGGCGATGAATCCGCGCCAGACCGTCGGCACCATCATCGGCCGGCCGCTCGAATTCTATTTCGGCATACGCGGCAGCGAGCGCGACCGGCGCGTCGCCGAGCTGCTCGACAAGATCGAGATGGGCAAGGGCTTCGTCGACCGCTACCCGGCGGAGCTCTCCGGCGGCCAGAAGCAGCGCGTCTGCATCGCCCGCTCGCTCGCCGCCAAGCCGAAGCTGATCATCTGCGACGAGGTGACGTCGGCGCTCGACCCGCTGGTGGCCCATGGTATCCTCGAGCTTCTGCTCGGACTGCAGAAGGAAGAGGGCGTCGCCTATCTGTTCATCACCCACGACCTCGCCACGGTGAAGTCGATCGCCGATTCGATCGCGGTGATGTATCGCGGCGAGGTGGTGCGCTACGGCGCCAAAAGCAAGGTGCTGTCGCCGCCCTTCGACGCCTACACCGATCTTTTGCTATCCTCCGTCCCCGAAATGGAGATCGGCTGGCTGGAGAAGGCGATCAAGGGCCGGCGCATGGCGAGCGCGGGCAACTAGGACGCTCCTCGCGCGTCTGGGACGCCCC
>NZ_RZOT01000472.1:0-4843 GCF_003999085.1 Mesorhizobium sp. M4A.F.Ca.ET.090.04.2.1 | reverse complement strand
TGACAAGCGTCTTGGAACGCGTGCCTCTGCGCCAATTCAGATCGGCAACAAGGCGTCGGGTTTCACATTGGCGATCGAAGCGTAGGTGTGCGTTTCCCGGACCCCCGGCAGCGGCAGGATGACCCGCTGCAGGAAATCCTGGAACATTGCCATGTCGGCGATGCGCGCCTTGACCAGGTAGTCGAAGCCGCCAACCACCATGTGGCATTCGATGATCTCGGGCGCCCGCAACACAGCCTCGGCGAAGCGGTCGAAGACATGCGGCGCTGTATGGTCGAGCCGAACCTCGATGAAGACAAGTTGCGCCTTGCCGATCTTGGCCGGGTCGAGGACGGCCCGCACCGCCCGGATGAAGCCTTCGCTGAACAGCCGCCTGATGCGCTGCGAGGCGCCCGTCGGCGACAGCCCGACCCGGCGGGCGAGGTCGAGCGTGGTGCGGCGGCCATCCTCCTGCAACAAACGCAGCAACGAGCGGTCGATACGGTCGAGATCGTCCATTTCAGTACTCACACTTTTTGGCCAAGTATTGCGTGATAGTCACGCGGAAATGGTCAAAACAGCATATTTCATCACGCTGTCAGGTGGCAATATCGTTCATGGGCAACTCAACCAGACCAGGGCAAGACCCCATGACATCAGCCATTTCGAACTACCGCAACGCCCACGCCAAGGGTGACACGCCGGTGCGCATATTGAGCGAGGCCGAGGTGAAAGCCTGCATCGACCTCCGCCGGCTTCTCGACGTACTGGCGGACGGCTTCCAGGCGCTGTCTGGCGGCAAGGTCGTCAATCCGGCGCGGCCCCAGCTCGACATTCCGCAGGCCGGCTATTCGCTGGCGATGCCGGCCTGGATGGCGGGCATGCATCTGACGGTGAAGATCGTCAACGTATTCGAGGGCAATATCGCCAGAGGCATCCCAAGCCATCTCGCCACCATCCATCTGTTCGACCCGCAGACGGGATTGCCGGTCTGCGTCATGGATGGCACCTACATCACCGCCGTGCGCACTTCCGGCTCGGCCGTGCTCTCGGTGCGCGAACTGGCCCGGCGCGACGTCAAGGTCGCGACTGTGGTGGGCGCCGGCGTCCAGGCCGGCCAGCACCTGCGCCTTCTGCCACTGGTCCGCGACTTCGCCGAGATCCGCATTGTCTCGAAGGAGTTCGCGGATGCGCAGGCGCTTGCGGCGCTACATCCGGGTATTGTTGCCGTCAGCGATATCGAGGCCGCGGTGCGCTCGTCGGATGTTGTCTGCCTGGCAACGCATTCCTTTGAGCCGGTGATTTCGGCCCAATGGGTGCGGCCCGGCACGCATGTCTCGTCGGTCGGCGTCGCGCCACCCGGTGGCGAATTGCCGGTCGAGCTTGTCGGCAAGGCCAGCCTTTTCGTCGAGACAAGCGATGCATTTGCCCCGACGCCGGTCGGTTCCTGTGAACTGGCTGGCATCGATCCGGAAACCGGAGCCGAACTTGGCGATATACTGCTCGGGGCGCGGCCGGGCCGGGTTAGCGCCGACCAGATCACCGTCTACAAGGCAATGGGCGTTGCCATGGAGGACATGGTGGCGGCCGACCTGGCTTACCGCGAGGCGGTCCGCCGGGGAATCGGGGCTGTCGCATCGCTGTAAAGGGTGGCAGCCGCGACGCGCCACACGTGTGCGAGCGCATCGGCTGACAACGGAAGTGCCGCTCACGCCTCGCCGGCTTGCGGCAGCATCTTCCGCGCCGGATCGGGCGCTTCGTCCGCCGGCGCGGCCGACTTGGCCGGCCGCCGGCCAAGCGAGCCGGCGGTCAGCAGGCTGAGCACGATGAACGGGATGCCGATGCCGAAGGCCGAGCGGATGCCCCAATGATCCGAGACGAAGCCGAGCAGCGGCGGGCCGAGCAGGAAGGCGACGAAGGAGATCTGCGACAACGCCGCGACGTTAATCGCCGCGGAGCGGTCCGTGCGCTGCGCGGCGGCGGAGATCGCCAGCGGGAAGATGGCGCTTGTGCCGATGCCCAGAAGCGCAAAACCCAGCATCGAGACAGCCGGCGCAGGCGAGAAAAAGACGATGAGCACGCCCGCGGCCATTGTCGCCAGCAGCACGCGTGCCACGCCGCTTGGCGAATGGCGGTCGACGAAACTGTCGGCGAAGAAGCGCGTCGTCGCCTGCGAAAACGCAAACAGCGCCACCGTGCAGCCGGCGACGAAGGGACCCGTGTCGAACACGGTGCGCATGTAGATCGCCGACCAGTCGATACTGGCGCCTTCCAGCAGCATCGCCGACAGTGTCACCGCGACGAGGACCAGGATCGGCAATGTCGGCCGCGCGAACATGGGCGCGGCATCGCCGGTGCCGGTTTGACGGGCGGGCGCCGGCTCGTAGCCACCGAGAAAGAGCATCATCGACAGGCCCACCATCGGCACGACGACGGCGAGATGGAGTTGTGGCGACAGTCCGAGATGCGCGAGCGCGCCGCCGAACAGCCCGGCACCGAAGAAGCCCATGCTCCAGAACGAGTGCGCCCGGTTCATGATCCGGCGTCCGAGCAGGAACTCGGTCCTGTCAGCCTCGACGTTGAGAATGATCTCGACGCTGCCGATCATAAGGCCGACCGGAAGCAGCATCAGGAACAGCGCAAGCGGTCCCGGCGCGTGCACCGCGATGGCATAGGCGAGCGCGATGAGCGGCACCAAGCCGAGCAGCGCGCGGCGGAAGCCGACGCGTTCAAGCACCGGCGCCGCCAGCGTCAGCGCCGTCAAGGTGCCGATCGGCGTTCCGATCAGGCTGAGCCCGAGCGTGCCGTCCTCGATCTCCATGGCGCGCTTGATGTCGGGGAGCCGCGGGAAGATGTTGCCCATGGCGAAGGAATAGATCGCGAACCCGGCATAGACGCGGTGTTGAGGGGCAAGGCTGAGACCAAAACGCATCGTGGTGCTTTCAATGAAAGTGGGTCGACGGCTGGCTTGTCCAGCAGTCCGACAAGGCTCACTCCTTGCACAAACGTGCAAAACATGCAAGAACGTGCAGAACAAAAACAGGATCATGCAATGCTGACCGATCAACGACAGCAGATCATCCGCGACCGTCTTGCGGCCGAGGGGAGGGTGCTGGCCGGAGAACTGGCGAGCCACTTCGGCGTTTCCGAGGATACGGTCCGCCGCGATCTCAGGGAGCTGGCGAAAGCGGGCAAGTGCCGCCGCGTCTATGGCGGCGCGGTCGCATCGGCACCTTTGGCCGCGGCAACAGTCAGCCAGCGCAGCGGGCACGCGGTCGAGGAGAAGATGCGGCTGGCGAGCGCGGCAGTGAGGCTGCTTTCCGCCGGACAGAGTCTGTTCATAGATGGCGGCACCACCAACGCGGCGATAGCCAGGGCCATTCCGCGCGAGCTCGAGCTGACCATCGCCACCAATTCGCTGGATGTCGCCTCGGCGCTGTCCGATCATCCGTCGGTCGCGTTGATCGTGCTCGGCGGCAGGTTCGTCCGCGACCTCGGAACCTGCGTCGGCGCCGATACGCTGGCGGCCGTCTCGCAGCTTGGCGCCGATCTATGTTTCCTGGGCTCCTGCGGCCTCGACGCCGCGCGCGGCGTGACGGCCTTCGATTCGGCCGAGGCCGAGGTGAAGCGCGCTATGGCCAGGAACAGCGCCGGCCTTGTCATCGCCGTCACCAACGACAAGCTGGCGACAGCGGCGCCCTACCGCGTCGCCAAGCCCGAAGCGATCCGCCATCTGGTGGTCGAAAAGACCGCGCCGGCCGCGATCCTCGCCGATTTCGAACGCCAGGGTGCTGAAATCCATTTCGCGTGAGAGGCCAAAGCGGCACGCCTGTGTGGCTGGTGGCGTCTCAGTCCAAAAACTAGCTGGCGATCATCATCGCTTGTAGTTGTTGCCGATCCTCTGTGGACCACTGGCTTGGGTCTTCCCCATGCGCGGACTTCGCGTGAAGCTCAACGTGCTGCATGACTTCTTCCGCGCTTTCTGCCGTAAACCTCCCCGGACAGGCTTCCATCCCGGGATAGTCCTTGCACCGATACGTGTACGCCATCGCTGCCTCCATCTTAGGAACATCTAATGGAGCGACCGCCTGCGGCCTTTGTCAACCGGCTCTGCAATTTCAACCGAGACACTACCGCGTGACCGCTTGCCTTGACAAAACCGGCCTCCCATGCGCTTTTCGCGCCAATTTTCGAGGCGGGCCTTCGGTCCGCAATCAGCATCCGGACTTCATCCATGACAATGCATCGTTACCGCAGCCATACCTGTGCCCAATTGAGAAAGAGCGACGTCGGAAATTCCGTTCGGCTGTCGGGCTGGGTGCATCGCGTGCGCGACCATGGCGGCCTACTGTTCATCGACCTGCGCGACCATTACGGCCTGACCCAGATCGTCGCCGATCCGGATTCGCCGGCCTTCAAGATCGCCGAGACCGTGCGCGGCGAATGGGTCATCCGCGTCGACGGCGAGGTCAAGGCGCGCCTGCCGGAGACGGTGAACGCCAACCTGCCGACCGGCGAGATCGAGATTTTCGCGCGCGAGATCGAGGTGCTGTCGGCGGCCAAGGAACTGCCGCTGCCGGTGTTCGGCGAGCCTGACTACCCGGAAGACATCCGCCTTAAATACCGCTTCCTCGACCTGCGCCGCGAGACGCTGCACAGGAACATCGTGGCGCGCACAAAGGTCATCGCCGAGATGCGCAAGCGCATGGGCGAGGTCGGCTTCACCGAATTCTCGACGCCGATCCTGACCGCGTCCTCGCCCGAAGGCGCGCGCGACTTCCTGGTGCCGTCGCGCATCCATCCCGGCACCTTCTACGCCCTGCCGCAGGCGCCGCAGCAGTACAAGCAGCTGATCATGGTCTCG
>NZ_RZOT01000471.1:0-4858 GCF_003999085.1 Mesorhizobium sp. M4A.F.Ca.ET.090.04.2.1 | reverse complement strand
GCGCTATTCGATGCGCGTCTGGCTCGACCCGGACAAACTGGCAAATCTCGGCATAACCGCCGTCGACGTGCAGAACGCCATTGCCGAGCAGAACGTGCAGGTCGCGGCCGGCAAGATCGGCCAGTCGCCGGCGCCGGCCGGCACCGCCTTCGAGATGCAG
Organism: Mesorhizobium sp. M4A.F.Ca.ET.090.04.2.1; assembly: GCF_003999085.1. Classification (NCBI taxonomy): domain Bacteria; kingdom Pseudomonadati; phylum Pseudomonadota; class Alphaproteobacteria; order Hyphomicrobiales; family Phyllobacteriaceae; genus Mesorhizobium; species Mesorhizobium sp. M4A.F.Ca.ET.090.04.2.1. Next base: position 4,698 of record NZ_RZOT01000471.1, on the reverse strand, counting down.
GTCAACGCGGTCGGCCGCCTCAGCGACCCGAAGGAATTCGGCGAGATCGTCGTGCGCGCCAATTCTGAAAACGGCTCGCTGGTGCGCCTGCGCGACGTCGCGCGCATCGAACTCGGCGCGCTGCAATATTCCTCGTCCGCTTTCTTCGGCAAGGACCCGACGGTGGTGCTCGCCGTCTACCAGATGCCGGGTTCCAACGCGCTCGACCTGCAGCAGCGGGTCAAGGACAAGATGCAGGAGTTGTCGGCGCGTTTCCCGAAGGGCGTCAACTACGCCATGCACTACGACACGACGCGCTTCGTGTCGGCCTCGATGCATGACGTTCTGATTACGCTTGGCGAGGCGCTGGTGCTGGTCGTGGCGGTGGTGTTCATCTTCCTGCAGAGCTGGCGCACCACCATCATCCCGACCATCGCCATCCCAGTGTCGCTGATCGCAACGCTGGCGGTGATGTACATGCTGGGCTTCTCGCTCAACATGCTGTCGCTGCTCGGCATGGTGCTGGCGATCGGTCTCGTCGTCGACGACGCGATCGTCGTCGTCGAGAATGTCGAGCGACAGCTCGAGGCCGGCCTCAAACCACTTGCCGCGACACGCGCGGCGATGGCCGAGGTGACAGGACCGATCATCGCCACAACCGCGGTGCTGATGGCGGTGTTCATCCCGGTCGCCTTCATCCCGGGCGTCTCGGGGCGGCTCTACAACCAGTTCGCGCTCACCGTCGCGATCTCGGTCGGCATCTCGGCCTTCAACTCGCTGACGCTGAGCCCGGCGCTGAGCGCCGCGTTCCTGCGCCATCGCGGCGAGACGCAGTTCGTCTTGTTCCGCTGGTTCAATGCCGGCTTCGAATGGCTGTCGCATGCCTACGCCCATGGCGTGCGCATCCTGATCCGGCTGCGCTGGGCCATGCTCGGTCTGTTCGCCGCCGGCCTGGTGGCTACCTATTTCGTCTGGCAGAAACTGCCCTCGACCTTCCTCCCCGTCGAGGACCAGGGTTATTTCTTCGTCGTCATCCAGCTGCCTGACGGCGCTTCGTTGGAGCGCACCGACGCGGTGGCCGAGAAGGCGCGCGACATCCTGCAGAGCACACCCGGCGTCGACATTGTCGGCTCGATCAGCGGCCTGAACTTCCTGACCAGCGCCGCGCAGTCGAACTCGGCGGTGGAGTTCGCGATCCTGAAGCCTTGGGACGAGCGTGGACCCGACCAGAATGCCTCGAAGCTGGTCGCTGAGGTGCGCAACAAGCTGCTGCAGATACCGGAGGCCTTCGCGCTCTCCTTTGATCCGCCTTCGATCCCGGGCCTCGGCACCACCGGCGGCTTCGAGTTCCAGGTCGAGGATCTCTCCGGTCGTGGCAGTGCTGCGCTCAACGATGTCACGCAGGCGCTGATCGCCGAGGCGCGCAAGCAGCCGGAACTCAATCCGCAGCAGCTGTTCTCGTCCTTCTCGACGTCGACACCGCAGTTCAACTACGACCTCGACCGCAGCAAGGCGAAACTTCTGGGGCTCAGCCTGCCCGATGTGTTCAACACACTGCAGATCTATCTCGGCTCGCTCTACGTCAACGACTTCAACCTGTTCGGCCGCACCTTCCGGGTGACGATCCAGGCCGACAAGGATGCGCGCGCCGATGCCACCGACATCTCGCGGCTCTATGTGCGCAACGCTGCGGGCGGCATGGTGCCGCTGAGCACGCTGGGCAGGCTGGTGCCGATTGTCGGCCCCGAGACGGTGCCGCACTACAACAACAATGCATCGGCCCTGATCAATGGCGGTGCCGCTCCCGGCTTCTCGTCCGGACAGGCGGTGGCGGCGATGGAGCGGGCGGCGGCGACGGTGCTGCCCAGGGACTTCGGCTATGAGTGGACCGGCATCACCTTCCAGGAGCTCAAGGCCGGCTCGATCGCCTCGATCGTGTTCGGGCTTGCCATGGTGTTCGTCTTCCTGATCCTGGCGGCGCAATACGAAAGCTGGGCGATGCCCTTCATGGTGTTGCTCGCCGTGCCGCTCGCCCTGTTCGGCGCCTTCCTGGTGCTCCTGCTGCGCGGCATGCAGATCGACGTCTACTCGCAGATCGGCTTCGTCATGCTGATCGGCCTGGCGGCGAAGAACGCCATCCTGATCGTCGAATTCGCAAGACGACGGCGCGAGGAAGGTTTGAGCATTGTCGAAGCGGCGATGGAGGCCGCGCGGCTGAGGCTGAGGCCGATCCTGATGACGGCGTTCGCCTTCATCCTCGGCGTCCTGCCGCTGATGTTCGCGACGGGTGCAGGTGCTGCCAGCCGGCAGTCGATCGGCACCACCGTCTTCGGCGGCATGGTGGCGGCGACGGTGCTGTCGCTGGTGTTCGTGCCGGTGTTCTACGCGGTGATTGAAAAGCTGCGCGAGCGAGGCGAGGACAGAGAGCCCGCTCCGCACCATCAGGATATTGAACCGACCGCCGAGCCGGCGCTTCAGCCGCTCGCCCAGGCGGCTGAATAGCTCGCGCAGGCGGCGGAAAACGATTGGAGACCAAAATGCGTAAATGGAAAATCGCTTTGGGAACGGCCGTGGCGCTCGGTGCCATCTCGATGGCCAGCGTCCATCTGCTCGACATGGGCAGTCTCAGCCTCAATGCCGGCACGGCAGGGGCAGCGCCGGCTCCGGCGGCGTTCGTGATGCCGGTGCCGGTGGTGAACGTGGTGAAGAGGACGCTGCCGATCTATCTCGACTATGCCGCGCGGGTCGAACCGATCCGCAGCATCACCCTGCAGGCCCGCGTGCCGGGCTACCTGCAGGAGCAGGCTGCCGCCGACGGCAGCGACGTCAAGCAGGGCGACCTGCTCTACCGGATCGCGCCCGAGGACTATCAGGCGGCACTCGACCAGGCGAAGGCCGAGATCGAGCGCGACACGGCGACGCTCGACTATGCGCGGTCCAATCTCGGCCGCGGCACGGAACTCGCCAAGAGCGGCTATCTCGCCAAGGACAGTTTCGACCAGCGCACGAGCACCCTGCGCGCGGCCGAGGCAGCGCTTGCAGTCGACAGGGCCGCGCTGCGCACCGCCCAGCTCAACCTCGGCTATTCGGAGATCAAGGCGCCGTTCCCGGGCCGTATCGGCCGCAACCAGGCCTCGGTCGGCACGCTGGTCAGCGTCGCCGGCACGGTGCTCAACACGCTGGTGCAGCTCGACCCGATCTACGTCACCTTCAATCCGAGCGAGACCGATCTCGTCGAAATCGAAGCCGCGAAGGCAGCCGGCCCGATCGCCGTCGATGTTCTGCTGCCCGGTGAGACTGAGCCCAGCCAGAAGGGCGAGCTCACCTTCATCGACAACACGATCGACCATTCGACCGGCACGATCACGGCGCGGGCGACGATCGGCAATGCGAAATTCTCGCTGCTGCCCGGCCAGTATGTGCGGGTCCGGCTGCACGTGAAGGAGCAGCCGAACACGCTGATGGTGCCGCAGGTGGCGCTGGGGTCCAGCCAGCTCGGCAAGTACCTCTATGTCGTCGGCAAGGGCAACACGGTCGACCAGAAGCTGGTCTCGCTCGGGCCGACCGACGGCGACCTGATATCCGTGACATCAGGCATTTCCGAGGGCGACCAGGTGATCACCGGCAATCTGCAGAAGATCGGACCCGGCATGCCGGTCTCGCCGCTGCCGCAACAGAAACCGGCCAGCTGATAACCCCCATCAGTCCCGGTCCCGCGGCGCCCTCGACTCCCACGTCGAGGGTGCCGTTTTGTTGAGAAGTTCCACCAGCCCGGCAATGTCGGCGCGCTCGGCCTTTTGCCGGCAGCATGAAGGCGCAATAGGGCTGGCCGAGGCGCACCGAGACGGGCGATAGCGCGATCAGGCGACCCGCTTCGAGATCGGCGCTGGCCATGATCTTCTGGCCAAGCGCAATTCCCAGCCCCAGCCTCGCGGAGGATACCGCCAGGCTGGACAGGCCGACGCGGCGGCCATGCGAGGGATCCGGCGCGCGATTGCCGCCGGAGGCGCCGAACCATTCCGCCCAGCTCGGGTTACACCGCGCACCGCGTCACCACGGTCGAGGGCGAGCGCCAGCGCATGATCGCGGTGTTCTCTACTACGAGCGGCCCGGCGCAATGTTCAGCGAGGAAGAGCGGATCAGCTTCTACGGCCGGGCGGCTTGAGCCATCGACAAAATTCCGGAATTCGTAAATTGCCCTCTTGTTGGATTGTCGACAATCTGCTTGTCTTGCAATCCCTCATCCGGAGTAGGCGCATGGCGAAGCTGGATTTCAGTCCGATCGCGGATACGACGCGGAGGGCAGAGATCGTCGCGCTGCTCAGACGCGCCATCCTGACCGGCCAGTTGGAACCAGGACAGAAGCTCAACGAGCTCAGGATCTCCGAACAGATGCGGGTGAGCCGCGCGCCGTTGCGCGAAGCGATGCGCGAATTGGTCCAGGAAGGCATCCTGAACAGCATTCCTTACGCCGGCACCTTCGTCATCGATGTCACCGCCAAGGACATCATCGACGCCTATTCGCTCAACAAGGTGCTCGACGAATTCGCCATCGAATGCACCTGGCCGCTGCGCGACCAGCGCTTCTTCCACGAACTCGACCGCCGCCACGAAGCAGTGAAGCAGGCGACGCGGGCGCTCGACACCACGCGCCAGATCGAGACTGCGCTGCAATTGCATGGCCTCATCTACGAATGGGCCGACAATTCCGTACCTGTC
>NZ_RZOT01000470.1:0-4859 GCF_003999085.1 Mesorhizobium sp. M4A.F.Ca.ET.090.04.2.1 | reverse complement strand
AGCCAGGAGGTGCCGGCGGAGTCGGACATTTCCGAAATGTGCTCGCCCGTCAGCCAGAGCCGCAGGAAATCCTTGGGCAGCAGCACCTTCGCCACGTCGGCGAAGATCTTGGGCTCGTTGTTCTTCACCCAAGCGAGCTTCGGCGCGGTGAAGCCCGGAAAGACGATGTTGCCGGTGAGCTTGCGGAAGCGCGGATCGGCGTCGAGCGCGGCGGCCTCGACATGGCTGCGCGTGTCGTTCCACAGGATGCAGGGGCGCAGCACCTGGTCGCCGGCGTCGAGCAGGGTTGCGCCATGCATCTGGCCGGACAGGCCGATGCCCTTGACGGCCGCGAGTTCCTTCGGATGTGCGGCCTTGAGTTCGGCAATCGCTTTTTCGCAGGCCGCGATCCAGTGCGCGGGATCCTGCTCGGACCATCCCGGATGCGGCCGCGAGACATCGAGCGAGCCGTGACCGGAGCCGATGGCGGTCTGCCCGGCATCGATCAAAAGCGCCTTGACGCCCGACGTGCCCAGATCGAGGCCGAGATACATGATGTCCTCCCAATGCCTTTAATTTTTTCGGATCTCGAAAAAATCTGGCTTGGCCAGTTCTTATGCCAAGATCCGCTTCGGGTCAATTCTCGGACAAATCGGCGGCGCGCCGCGAAAACAGCGCCGACAGCGGACTGTCCGGCCGCGCAAAGGCGCGCTCGCCCGTCAGCGCCCGCGCCAGCGGTCCATCGCCGGCGCGCAGGGCAGCCTCGATCAGCGTCAGGTCGATGACGTCGCGCTGCGCATGGCTGCCGCCGAAGCGGTTCGCGATCGAGCGTATGGGCCGGATCAGGCGCGCCGCCTCGGTGTAGTCAGCTTCGCCGAACGCCTTGATCGCCAGCGTCAGCGGATGGCCGACATCCCGGGTAAAAGCGGCGTTGTCGTCGCTGGCATGCATCGCCTCGCGCTGCGCCTCCAGCAAGGTCCTGGCCGGCGCCTCCAGCCCAGCGCCGACGAAAGCCATCATCGCATGGGCATCGTTGAAGGCATAGTTGCCGGCAGCAGCCTTGGGCGCCCAATTGGCGGCGAGAGCGGTCCAGCGATCGCCGACATCGACGCCGCCGAGATGCAGCCGCCACAGGATCGCCGAAGCATCCACCATGTTGAGCGCCAGTGTCGAGCGCGTGCCGTAGATCGGCCCGTCATAGAGCGCCAGGACTTCCTCGGTCTCGCCGAGATCGTAGTGGAACAGCGCAAGGTGCCACCAATTGTGCACTTTGAGGAAGCTGTCTTTCGTCCATGCGTCCGGGTTGGCGCGCATCCAGGCGATGCCGTCCTTTTGCCGGCTCTGCATTTCCATAACATGCGCGACCGCGTGCTGCGCCCAGCCGTCGCGCGGCTCGATCTCAATCGCCGTCCGGCCGAAGCCCTCAGCGCGAGCATAGTCGCCCATCTCCTCCAGCCCGAAGGCCTGCATGCCGAGAATGGCGTGGTAGCCCGGCATGCCCCTCTGCCAGGACGGCAGCGCGCGACCGATACGATCGCGCAGCATGCGCGCATTGCCGGTGAAGAAGTCGATCTGATGCCCGGTCTGCAGGGCCACCGCATCGAGCGGAAAATCGATGGCGATGTCCTCGAGCAGGCGCGAGGCGTCGTGCCAACGGCCCGCGGCGAGATGGCCGAGCGCCGCGATATGCGCCTGCTCGCGCGCCGTCGCCGCAAGCGGCAGCGCCGCTTCGTGACAGGCCCTGGCCACGGCCGTCGCCTCAGGCTCAGTGGCAAGCGCAAAGAGATAGCCCTTGAACACATGGGCCATGACGAAGCCGGGATCTTCGGCGATGGCGCGGTCGATGGTAGCGACCGGATCGCCGATAAAGCATTGCAGCTCGCGGACAGCCCTCTCATAGGGCGAAAATCCCGCCTCCGTCGCGCCGGAAAATGTCAGGCCGAATGCGTTCTTCAGCGCCATTGAGTGCCCTGCTACCGTCCTGATCGAACTGGACGTGATCCTAAAACATCGACACTCGGCTCGCCAACCGGCGAGGGGCGGCTTGCACCGTTTGGCTGGACCTGACTCAATTGCCCGAGCGCATCGCCATGGTGGCGATGCCGGCGCCGACCAGCAGCGTGCCGCCGGTGCGGTTGAAGATGCGAATCGCCTTCGGGTTGCGCACGACGTTGCGCGCCCGGGCCGCGATCAGTGCGTAGCCGAAGGCATTGGCGAAGGCGAGCGCCAGGAAGGTCGTCTCGAAGATCAGCATCTGCGGCCAGAAATCGGCGTGCCGGTCGAGGAACTGAGGCAGGAAGGCGACGAAGAAGGTGATGCTCTTCGGGTTGAGCGCGGTGACCAGCCAGGCATGCGCCATCATCTTGGCGGCGGACACCGCGTCGGTGCGCGGCTCGGCTTTCAGCGCCCCGCCGGCGCGGAACAGTTTGACGCCGAGATAGATCAGATAGCAGGCGCCGATCACCTTCAGCACGGTGAACACGGTGGCCGATGCCGCCAGCAGTGCGCCGATGCCGAGCATCGACAGCGTCATGGCGGTGAAGTCGCCGAGCGCGACGCCGACCGCCATCGGCAGCGCGGTGCGCCAGCCCTGGCCGAGCGCATAGGAGACGACCAGAAGGATCGTCGGACCCGGGATGACGAGAAGGATGGTGGAGGCGGCGGCGAAGGCGGCCCAGTTCTCGAAGGACATTTCCTCACTCCTTGAGCACAAAGAAAAGGATAAATCCTCGGGTCGGCCGGAATGTAAAGAGGCATCTTCGAAATGTTTGGGCGGCTGGTTCGGCCCTGCCGGCGGCGGCGACGGCCCTTAGGACCAAAGTCGGGTCCTTCACGCTTTTTCAACCATGATCGATGAAAATGCCTGCTATCCGGCCGGACCGTGCTTCCCGCCGACAGTGTAGGGTTTGGTGCATGCGCGAGTTGCCGCAAAGTTTGACGCCGCCTTCGAACGGCGATGCTATCGAAACCGGAATACAGCTTTCCCGCCGCAGCATGATCTCGGGCTTCGGCGCCGCGGCGCTGCTCGGCATCGCCGGCTGCAGCACCACCGAGACGCTCGACCTGCCGCAATTGCAGATCGACGACACCACCACCGGCTCGGTGCATCCCCTGCGCCCAGCGATCAGCGTCGACAAGAACATCACAGGCCCCGACGTCATGTATGCGTCGCTGACCGATGGGGGTTTCGAGGTGCCGGCGGTGCCCTACCTGAAGGTCAAGCCGGAGTTCCGCCGCCAGATCGTCGTCGACAAGACCGGCGAGGCGCCCGGCACCATCGTGGTGCACCTGCAGGAGCGCATGCTTTATCTGGTGCAACCCGGCGGCGACGCCATCCGCTACGGTGTCGGCATCGGCAAGGACGGCTTCCGCTGGTCGGGCCGCGCCAACATCCAGTACGGCAAGGAATGGCCGGTCTGGACGCCGCCGCCGGAAATGATCCAGCGCAAGCCGGAACTGGTGAAATGGCAGGGCGGCCAGCCCGGCGGCCTCACCAACCCGCTTGGCGCGCGGGCGCTCTACATCTTCCAGAACGGCAAGGACACCGGCTACCGCATCCACGGCTCGCCGGAATGGTGGAGCATCGGCCAGGCGATGTCGTCGGGCTGCGTTCGGCTGATCAACCAGGACATCATTGATCTTTACAGCCGCGTGTCGAAGAAGAACCCGGTGGTCGTGGTCTGATCCTCGGCCGCTGCCGGCGGCCGCTTTGGCGACTTGTCCAAGTGCGGTCTTTTCTCCCGTTGCGTCATCCAGCAAGACAGGCGAAGGTGCCCTGAAACCATCGCCCCGGGAGAGATCAAGCATGGCCGGAACTTTCGTCATCGCGCAGGGCGGCGGCCCGACCGCCGTCATCAATCAGACGGTCGTCGGCGCCGCGCTGGAGATCCGCAAGCGCCATCCCGGCGCCCGGGTGCTGGGCTCGATCCACGGCGTGCGCGGCATCCGCGATGGCAACTATGCCGACCTCTCGGCCATCCCTGAGGAGCAGCTCAGGCTGATCGCGGCGACGCCGAGCGCGGCGCTCGGCTCGACCCGCGACAAGCCCGACGCCGCCTATTGCGAGGTGATCCTCAACGGGCTGAAGAAGATCGGCGCCGACGCCTTCATCTATATCGGCGGCAACGACACGTCGGGCACGCAGCAGATCCTGACCGACGCAGCCGGCGGCACAATCGCCTTCGTGCACGCGCCGAAGACTATCGACAACGACCTCGAGGAGAACGACCACACGCCGGGCTTCATCTCGGCGGCCGAGTTCGTCGCCGGCGCCTTCCTCTCGGTCGACCTCGATTTCCGCGCCCTGCCCGGCATCTATGTCGGCATCGTCATGGGCCGGCACGCCGGCTTCCTGACCGCGGCCGCCGCCGCCTGGCTGCTCGATCCGGACAGCGGCCCGCATCTGGTTTACGTGCCGGAGCGCGCCTTCTCGGCGAAACGCTTCATCGACGACGTGCGGGCCACGCTCGACCGCCACAAGCGCTGCATCGTCGCCGTGTCGGAGGGCGTCAGCACAGCCGACGGCAAGGCGCTGGTCGAGAGCCTGGTGCCGCCAGAGAAGCTCGAACGCGACCAGCACGGCAACGTCAAGCTGTCGGGCAGCGACCTGACGGCGGCGTTGGAACGGGCGCTGGCCGAAGGCCTGCCGGGCAAGCGGGCGCGGGTCGATGCGCTGGGCTACATGCCGCGCGGCTACATCGGCGCGATCAATGCCGTCGACGCCAAAGAGGCCTTCGACGCCGGCGCCTTCGCAGTCGAGGTCGCCGGGCAGGGCGGCGGCTCGGTGGCGCTGCAGCATGACGGTTCCAAAACCGTGCTGAAGAAGGTGCCGCTGAAGAATGTCGCAGGCAAGACGCGCCACATGCCCGACGATTTCATGC
>NZ_RZOT01000046.1:0-17208 GCF_003999085.1 Mesorhizobium sp. M4A.F.Ca.ET.090.04.2.1 | reverse complement strand
AGCTACAATCATCCGAACGCGGCGATCGAGCCGCGTATCCCCGGCATCTTCCAGTACTACAGCGCCGCCGAGGACATCCTGGCCAACACCTTCGCCGGCAAGATGAAGGCGCAGGAAGGCGCCGATGCCATCGCCGCCGCCTGGGAGAAGCTGACCGACCAGATCGGCCGCGAAAACCAGATCAAGCTCTACAAAGCCTCGCTCGGCGTGTAGCCTGATCGTATGATGAACCGGGGTCCGGCGACGCAAAGCCGCCGGACCCTGTTTTGACCGGACGGGCCGGTCGTAAGCTTTTGTATCGACGGACGGGACGCGTGGCTGACCAGACCTTGCCAACCAATGCATGGCCGGCAAACGGCGTTCCAGCCGATCTGATCGCACCCGGCCGCAAGCGGCTCGGTTTCGCCCTGATGGCCGCGGCGACGCTCGGCCTGCTCGCCGTCATCGCGCTGCAGATCCTCTACAAGACGGAAGTCACCACGCTCGGCTTCGATACCTGGCGGCCGATCGTCTATGCCTATGTGCTGTGGGGCGTGGCGCTGGGCATTGGGCAGGTGCTGACGCGCGGCGAGGACGGCCAGCGCGCGCTGTTCCTGCTTCCCGCATTGCTGTTCACCATTGCCATGGTGGTCTTCCCGACCCTGTTCGGCTTCTACATCGCGCTGACCGACTGGAACCTCAGTTCCTTCTCCGGCCGCAAGTTCAACGGGCTCGACAATTTCTGGCAGATGCTGGCCGACCCCTACTACCGCAACGCGCTGTTCAACATGGTGCTGTATGTGCTCGCGGTGTTCGTCGAATATGTCATCGCCTTCGGCCTGGCGCTGCTCCTCAACGCGCAGATCCGCGCCCGCAAATTCTTCCGCGTCGTCTTCCTGATGCCGCTGATGTTGTCGCCGGTCGCGGTGTCGTGGATGATCGGCAAGTCGCTGATGGAGTATCGCTTCGGCCCGGCGGCGACGCTGGCGCGATACCTCGGCTGGGACAATCCCGCCTTCTTCTCCAACCCGATCACCGCCCGCATCTCGATCATGGTGCTGGATGCCTGGACCTTCATCCCGTTCATGATGATCATGCTGCTTGCCGGCCTGCAGGCGATGTCGCGCGAGGTGCTTGAGGCGGCGCGCGTCGACGGCGCCACCGCCTGGCAGACCTTCTGGCAGGTCACTTTCCCACTGATGCTGCCGGTGTCGGTGACAGCGGTGATCCTGCGCATCATCTTCAAGCTGAAGCTGGCCGACATCATCATCACGGTGACGTCGGGCGGGCCCGGCGGCGCCACGGATTCGGTGTCGAGCTTCATCTACCGCGAGTACCGCGACCGCTCGAATGTCGGCTACGGCACGATGCTGGCCATGGCCTATCTCGTCATCATCATCGTGTTCGTGACCTGGCTGCTGAAATTCGCCAGCCGCTTCGTGCGCAACGTCAACTGAGCGGCCGGCAACATGAGCGTCCAGACCACCGACTATTCCGTCTCCGAAATCAGCTCGCCGGCGAGCTTCCTGACCAGCCGCGTCTTCATCTATGGCGCGCTGGTGTTCTGGTCCTTCATCTGCCTTTTCCCGATCTACTGGACGATCACGACGTCATTCAAATCGGCGGTCGACGTCACCCAGGGCCATCTGATCCCGTTCGTCGACTTCCAGCCTGACTGGAAGGGCTGGCGCTCGCTCGGCCTGTCGCCGGACTCGATCACGCAGACCTCGACCGTGCGCGACGAGTTCTTCAAGCGCTTCATGAATTCGGTCATCGCCTCGGTCGGCGCATCCGGCCTCGCCATCATCATCGGCAGCCTCGCCGCCTACGGCCTGACCCGCTACCGCTACCACTTCGCCTGGTTCAAGAACGAGGACATCTCCTTCTTCTTCCTGTCGCAGCTGATCCTGCCGCCGGTGGTGCTGGCGCTGCCCTTCCTGGTGCTCTACCGCGAGGTCGGCCTGCTCGATACGCGCGTCGGGCTGATCCTGCTCTACACGCTGATGGTGCTGCCGATCGTCATCTGGATCATGCGCGACCAGTTCAATTCGATCCCGGTCGAGCTCGAGGAGGCAGCGCTCGTCGACGGCCTGTCGATCTGGGGCGCCTTCTTCCGCATCGTCATGCCGATCGCGCTTCCCGGCATGGTCGCCGCCTTCATCCTGGCGATGGTGCTGTGCTGGAACGAGTATTTCTTCGCCGCGCTTTTGACCTCGACCGACGCCAAGACCATTCCCGTCATGGTGGCGAGCCAGACCGGGTCGCAAGGCATCAACTGGTGGTCGATGGCCGCACTCGCCACCGCCGCCATCACGCCGCTTGCCGTCATCGGCATCCTTCTGGAACGCTACCTGATCATGGGCATGACGGCCGGCGCGGTGAAGTAGCCGCCTCCCCTTCTCCCCTTGTGGGAGAAGGTGGATCGGCGTGTCAGCGCCGAGACGGATGAGGGGTGTTCCAGCGGAGTGAGACGTCGGCATTCCCTGGAGCACCCCTCATCCGTCGCCTTCGGCGACACCTTCTCCCACAAGGGGAGAAGGGGGAGCTAGGCCCGCAGGATCGACCTTAAATGCTCGAGGATCATGGCGACGCCCTTCCTGCCCAGCTCGGCCGAAGCTTCCGGCGCGCTCGCCGTGTACCAGCTTGTATTGTCGGCGAGGCGGCCGGCGTCGACCGCTTCGGGGCACAGCGCCAGCATCAGCGAGGTTTCGCCGATGCCGGCATGGTCGAACGGGTACCGGCCGTTCATGGCGGCCGACATCAGCGGATGCACCTGGACCCAATTGAAGAAGTTCTCGCCCTTGGCATGGCCTGCATAGTAGTCCGCCATCGCCTCTGAACCCCACCAGCCCTCGCCGCGCTCTTTTTCCAGAAAGCGGAAGATCGCTTGCCGGCCGGCGGCCTTGAAAGCGAGATCGGTCGGCATGCCGGCGGCGAAATTCTCGGTCTGGTGGTGGATGATGGCGTGGATGTTGCGAAAGCCGATGCGCAGCAGGCTGAAGAACAGCTCCTCGGCGAACGGCGCCAGCTGATTGCCGCCGACCTGCACCGAGCCGCTGCCTTCCGGCGGCGCCACCGCATAGCTCGCGGCGCCGTAGTAGAAGGGCGGCAGGATGACGATGTCGGCCTCCTTCTCGAACAGCTCGAGCGTCTTGACGACGGCCAGCGTGTCCATGCCGACGGCCATGTGCTCGCCATGGTACTCGAGCACGCCGAGCGGCAGAGCGACCGGCCAGTTCTCCGTGATCGCCTTGCGGATCTGGTGCGGCAGCATCAATTCGTAACGCATCGCCCTACTCCATATTGGTGTGGCGGGCGCGCATGGCCTCCGGCGAGGCACCGGTCAGCGCCTTGAGCTTCAGCACCATCACCTCGAAGAGCAGGAACAGCGCGCCCTCGAACAGCGACCCCATCGGCAAGACGGAGGTCTTTGCCGTGCCCTGGTCGCTGGCCATGGTCTGCGCCGGAATGAGCAAGGTGAAATCGGCGCGCTTCGTGGCGCTGCCCTCGGCCTCGGCGGTGAGCAGCAGCACCTTTGCGCCTGCGGCCCGGGCAACCTGCATCAGGGTCAGCACCGTGGTGGTCTCGCCCGGTCCGGAGCTGACCAGGAAGACACCGCCCTTGCCGAGCGGCGGTGTGGTCATGTCGCCGACCACCGATACCGACAGGCCGAGATGGTAGAGCCGCATGGCGAAGCCCTTGATCTGCAGCGCCTCGCGGCCGCAGCCATAGACGGCGATCTTGCCGGCGCCGGCGAGCAGGTCGCAGGCGGCGTCGATGCGCGCCTCGTCCACCTTCGCCAACACGTCGCCGAGCTCGTTCAGCGCGATCGCGAACAGATCCGTGCCGGCGCCAGTCATGCGCTTTCCACCTTTGTGCGCGCCTCGAAACGCAGTGGCGATCCTTGCTTCACGCTTTCCCCGAACAGCTTGTTTTTGTTCATGCTATCACCGCGAAAATGCGCGTCCAACGGTCGTCAACGCTTTTGCTGTGCCACGGGCGTGATAGTGTCATGTCAGACAAATCAGCCCCAGGAAAACTCCACGACATGAAGACACGGCATTTCGACCGCATCGGCAATGGCGGCATCGACTTTACCGAGCTCGGCTTCGGCACGGCGCCGCTCGGCAATCTCTACCGCGCCGTCTCCGACGAGGACGCCCATGCCACGCTGGAAGCGGCCTGGAACACCGGCTGCCGCTACTTCGACACCGCGCCGCTCTATGGTCTCGGCCTGTCGGAAACCCGGCTCAACCCGTTCCTGCGCGGCAAGAAGCGCGACGACTATGTGCTGTCGAGCAAGGTCGGGCGCCTGATGCGCGCCTGCCCGCCGGATCAGCGCACCGGCATCGGCAAGTTCTTCGACACGCCGTCGCGCCAAGAGGTCTACGACTATAGCTATGACGGCGTCATGCGCTCCTTCGAGGCTTCGCTGGAACGCCTCGGCGTCGACCGCATCGACATCCTGTTCGTCCACGACGTCGATATCTTCACCCATGGCAGCAAGGAGGCGTCCGACCGTCGCATCGAGGAGTTCATGTCCTCCGGCTATTACGGGCTGCTTTCGCTGCGCGACCAGGGCGTGATCAAGGCCTTCGGCGGCGGCATCAATGAATGGCAGGTCTGTGAGGCGCTGGCCGAGCGCGGCGATTTCGACCTTTTCCTGCTGGCCGGGCGCTACACGCTGCTGGAGCAGGAGGCTTTGCAATCCTTCCTGCCGCTCTGCCAAAAGCGCGGCATCGGCATCGTGCTCGGCGGCCCCTACAATTCCGGCATCCTGGCGACGGGGCCGAAGCCGGGAGCCTTCTATGATTATTCGGAGGCGCCGAAGGAGGTGCTCGATCGCGTGGCGCGCATCGAGGCGGTCTGCAAGCGCCACAGGGTGCGCCTGATCGAGGCGGCGCTGCAGTTCCCGCTGCAGCATCCGTCCGTCGTGTCGGTAATCCCCGGCGGTCAACGGCCGGCCGAGGTCGAAAGCAACCGCGCGCTGCTCGACGTCAAGCTGCCCGCCGCCCTGTGGGTCGACCTGAAGCAGGAAGGGCTGCTGCGCGCGGACGCGCCGACGGGCTGATCCGCCCTGCTGGCGATGGGCAAAAGAAAAGCCGGGCAAGCCCGGCTTTTCTGATCTTTAAAGAAAAAGGTCTTAGTTGACCGCGTCCTTGAGGCCCTTCCCGGCCGAGAATTTCGGCACGGTGCGCGCCGGAATCTTCACTTCGGCGCCGGTCTGCGGGTTGCGGCCGGTCGAAGCAGCGCGTTTTGACACGGTGAAATTTCCGAAGCCCACAAGCCGGACATCGCCGCCCTTCTTCAGTTCGCCAGTGATCACGGAAAACACCGCATCGACGGCTGACTGGGCGTCACCCTTCGAAATGCTCGCGGCATCGGCGACAGCGGACACCAGTTCGTTCTTGTTCATCAAAATTCCCTTCCATGAGAAAACCGGAACTTTCGACTCATCCGGCAGGAAACGGACTTTAGAAAGAAGCGTTCCTGCAACCAAGTCGAAAAAGCGGAAAAAATCCGAAAAAAGCCCGGAATTCCGGGGTTTTTCACAGTAAAAAGCCGGGCGCGAGACCCGGCTTTCGTTTTGTGCGCTGCAACTTTAGCTAAAACTAATGCGCAAGCGACTTTCCGGCATCGTCGCCACTGTCGGCCGCGGCCGGCGCGTTTACCGGCTCGACCCACTCGATCGCCTCCGGCATCCGCACCAGCGCGTGGCGCAGCACCTCGCCGACCCGCGAGACCGGAATGATCTCCATGCCGTTCTTCACGTTGTCCGGGATCTCCGCCAGGTCCTTGGCGTTGTCTTCCGGGATCAGCACCTTCTTGATACCGCCGCGCAGCGCGGCCAGCAGCTTCTCCTTGAGACCGCCGATCGGCAGCACCCTGCCGCGCAGCGTGATCTCGCCGGTCATGGCGACATCGGCCTTGATCGGAATGCCGGTCAGCACCGAGATGATGGCGGTCGCCATTGCCACGCCAGCCGACGGGCCGTCCTTCGGGGTTGCCCCCTCCGGCACGTGGACGTGGATGTCACGCTTGTCGAACAGCGGCGGCTCGATGCCGAAATCGAGAGCACGCGAGCGGACATAGGAGGCCGCCGCCGAGATCGATTCCTTCATCACGTCGCGCAAATTGCCGGTCACCGTCATGCGGCCCTTGCCGGGCATCATGACGCCTTCGACCGTCAGCAGCTCGCCGCCGACTTCCGTCCAGGCAAGACCGGTGACGACACCGACCTGATCGTCCGCCTCGACCTGGCCGAAACGGTAGCGCGGCACACCGAGATAGTCGGCGAGATTGTCGGCGGTGATGGTGACCGACTTCTTCTTCGTCTTCAGGATCTCGGTCACCGCCTTGCGCCCGAGCTTCATCAGCTCACGCTCCAGGCTTCGCACGCCCGCTTCGCGGGTGTAGGTCTGGATGATGCCGCGGATCGCGTCCTCGCCGACGGAGAATTCTTTCGGCTGCAGTGCGTGGTCGCGGATCACCTTCGGCATCAGGTGCCGCTTGGCGATCTCGATCTTCTCGTCCTCGGTATAGCCGGCGATACGGATGATCTCCATGCGGTCCATCAGCGGCGCAGGGATGTTCAGCGTGTTCGCCGTCGTCACGAACATCACGCTCGACAGGTCGTATTCGACCTCGAGGTAGTGGTCCATGAACGTCGAGTTCTGCTCAGGATCGAGCACCTCGAGCAGGGCCGATGACGGGTCGCCGCGGAAGTCCTGGCCCATCTTGTCGATCTCGTCGAGCAGGAAGAGCGGGTTGGACTTCTTGGCCTTCTTCATCGACTGGATGACCTTGCCGGGCATCGAGCCGATATAGGTGCGCCGGTGGCCACGGATCTCGGCCTCGTCGCGCACGCCGCCGAGCGCCATGCGGATGAACTCTCGGCCGGTCGCCTTGGCGATCGACTTGCCGAGCGAGGTCTTGCCGACGCCGGGAGGACCGACGAGGCACAGGATCGGCCCCTTGATCTTCTTCTGGCGGCTCTGCACGGCGAGATACTCGACGATGCGGTCCTTGACCTTGTCGAGACCGAAATGGTCGGTGTCGAGCACGTTCTGCGCGAAGGCCAGATCATGCTTGACCTTGGAGTTCTTGCCCCACGGGATCGACAGGATCCAGTCGAGATAGTTGCGCACGACGGTCGATTCCGCCGACATGGGCGACATCGTCCGCAGCTTCTTCAATT
Source organism: Mesorhizobium sp. M4A.F.Ca.ET.090.04.2.1 (assembly GCF_003999085.1). Lineage (NCBI taxonomy): Bacteria > Pseudomonadati > Pseudomonadota > Alphaproteobacteria > Hyphomicrobiales > Phyllobacteriaceae > Mesorhizobium > Mesorhizobium sp. M4A.F.Ca.ET.090.04.2.1. The sequence continues at coordinate 10,031 of NZ_RZOT01000046.1, read as the reverse complement.
CGGCTTCCGCCTTCTCGCGGGCCTCCTTGGAGAGCTTGGTCTTCTTGATGCGCGCCTCGATCTCGGCGGCCTCGTCGCGGCCGTCCTCGCCCTCGCCGAGCTCCTTCTGGATCGCCTTCATCTGCTCGTTTAGGTAGTACTCGCGCTGGGTCTTCTCCATCTGGCGCTTGACGCGCGAGCGGATGCGCTTCTCCACCTGCAGGACGGAGATTTCGGCTTCCATGAAGCCCATCGCCTTTTCCAGCCGCTCCTTGACGGACAGCGTGGCCAGCATCTCCTGCTTCTCGGGGATCTTGATGGCGAGGTGCGAGGCAACCGTGTCGGCGAGCTTGGAATAGTCGTCGATCTGGCTGGCGGCGCCGACCACTTCGGGCGAGATCTTCTTGTTCAGCTTGACGTAGTTCTCGAAGTCGGTGACGACCGAGCGGGCGAGCGCCTCGATTTCGACCTCCTCCTCTTCCGGCTCGACCAGCGCCGACGCGCGGGCCTCATGGAAGTCGGGGCGATCGGTGAACGAAACGATCTTCGCGCGCGAGGCGCCTTCGACCAGCACCTTCACGGTGCCGTCGGGAAGCTTCAGCAATTGCAGCACATTGGCGAGCGTGCCGATGTCGTAGATCGCATCGGGCTCGGGATCGTCGTCGGCTGCGTTCATCTGGGTCGCAAGCAGGATCTGCTTTTCCTGACCCATCACCTCTTCCAGCGCCTTGATCGACTTTTCGCGCCCGACAAAGAGCGGAACGATCATGTGCGGAAACACAACGATGTCGCGCAGCGGGAGGACCGCGAAGACGCCGTCGCCGGAAGCCCTGGATATTTTGGCCATTGTCCAACCTTTCATGTCGCGGCCGCTAATTGAGCCAACCGCGAATCTCATATTAACGACCGAGGATCGTTCCGCCTACCACCGTTTGTGACGGGAGTTTTACAGCACAGAATTCGGCACCACGGCCTTCTGCTGTTAGTTGGATGTGTAAGCGGCAAAGATCAAGGGCAAACACGGTCCGTTCATCCTACTCCATCGGCCAGGCAAGGCGCCCTCTCAGCAAAACGGCGCCTCGCGGCGCCGTTTCAAGAGAATTCAAATGCCGGACCCCGATCAGGCGCTGACGGAGCCCTTCTTTTCCTTCTGCTCGGAATAGATATAGAGCGGCCGGGCGTTGCCGGACACCACCTCTTCCGAAATTACCACCTCACGCACGCCTTCCAGTGCCGGCAGTTCAAACATGGTGTCGAGCAGGATGGCTTCCATAATCGAACGCAGGCCGCGCGCGCCGGTCTTGCGCTCGATGGCGCGCTTGGCAATCGCCGACAGCGCGTTCTCGTGGAAGGTCAGGTCGACATTCTCCATCTCGAACAGGCGCTGGTACTGCTTGACCAGCGCGTTCTTCGGCTCGGTCAGGATCTGGATCAGCGCCGGCTCGTCGAGATCTTCCAGCGTCGCCAGCACGGGCAGACGGCCAACGAATTCGGGGATCAGGCCGAACTTCAGCAGATCCTCGGGCTCGACCTGGCGGAAGATGTCGCCGGTGCGGCGATCCTCGGGCGAAGCGACCGTGGCGCCGAAGCCGATCGAGGTCTTGCGGCCGCGATCCGAGATGATCTTGTCCAGCCCGGCGAAGGCGCCGCCGCAGATGAACAGGATGTTGGCGGTGTCGACCTGCAGGAATTCCTGCTGCGGGTGCTTCCTGCCACCCTGCGGCGGCACCGAGGCAACGGTGCCTTCCATGATCTTCAACAGCGCCTGCTGCACGCCCTCGCCCGACACGTCACGGGTTATCGAGGGGTTGTCGGACTTGCGCGAGATCTTGTCGATCTCGTCGATGTAGACGATGCCGCGCTGGGCGCGCTCGACATTGTAGTCGGCCGACTGCAACAGCTTGAGGATGATGTTCTCGACGTCCTCGCCGACATAGCCGGCCTCGGTCAGCGTCGTGGCGTCGGCCATGGTGAAGGGCACGTCAATGATGCGGGCCAGCGTCTGCGCCAGCAGCGTCTTGCCGCAACCAGTCGGGCCGATCAAAAGGATGTTGGACTTGGCCAGCTCGACATCGTTGTTCTTGCCGGCGTGCGCGAGGCGCTTGTAGTGGTTGTGAACAGCCACCGACAGCACGCGCTTGGCGTAGGGCTGGCCGATGACATAGTCGTCGAGGACCTTGAGGATCTCCTGCGGGGTCGGCACGCCCTCGCGCGACTTCACCATCGAGGTCTTGTTCTCCTCGCGGATGATGTCCATGCAGAGCTCGACGCATTCATCGCAGATGAAGACCGTCGGACCGGCAATCAGCTTGCGCACCTCGTGCTGGCTTTTGCCGCAAAACGAGCAGTAGAGCGTGTTCTTTGAATCACCGCCGTTGTTGCCGACCTTGCTCATTTTCCTGTCCTTTCACCGCCCGCCCGCCGATGGTCTGGCCAAGGGCGTCTCATCAATCTATCGCGAGAATGCGCTACCGCCAGTGTCCCAGCTCACACAGCGTATTCCGTACGAAACACAAATCAGAAGACGCGGCAACGATTCGCAGCAACCCCACACAAAGCTAAGCCGTCGAAAATCAACATAGCCTTAACGTAGGCAATCCCACCCGTCGAGGGAACAGCCAATTGTGGCCGAAATGCCGCAAGCCACGCCAAAAGCGTGTTTTCCCGCCACCAGGCTGCCAACCGGGGCCTATGCGGCGGCGACTTCGGCGGCCTCGCGCGACGAAATGACCTTGTCGATCAGACCAAAGTCCTTGGCCTCGTCGGCGGTCATGAAATGGTCACGGTCGAGCGTCTTTTCGATCTCGTCATAGCTCTTGCCGGTGTGCTTGACGTAGACCTCGTTGAGGCGGCGCTTCAGCTTGATGATGTCCTGGGCATGACGTTCGATGTCTGAGGCCTGACCCTGGAAGCCGCCGGACGGCTGGTGGACCATGATGCGGGCGTTCGGCGTGGCGAAGCGCATGTCCTTGTGGCCGGCGCAAAGCAGCAGCGAGCCCATCGAGGCGGCCTGGCCGATGCAGAGCGTCGACACCGCCGGCTTGATGAACTGCATGGTGTCGTAGATCGCCATGCCCGAAGTGACGACACCGCCCGCCGAATTGATGTAGAGGTTGATTTCCTTCTTCGGGTTCTCCGCCTCGAGGAACAAAAGCTGTGCACAAACCAGCGTCGCCATGCCGTCCTCGACCGGACCGGTGATGAAGATGATGCGCTCCTTCAGCAGGCGCGAGAAAATGTCGTAGGCCCGCTCGCCGCGATTGGTCTGTTCGACCACCATCGGAACGAGGTTCATGTAGGTTTCGACGGGGTTCTTCATGGACTATCCCTTTTTGAAGATGGGATTCCGGCGCCGGGGAGTATGAGCAATCGGGCAGAATCGGTTCTGGATCGTTAGGATGTAAATAGGATGCCGGCTCACCCTAACGCAAGGCCGCCCCTCCTAGCCATCTGGTTAAGCCGAATCAAGCGCTACCACCACGAAAGGCGGGAGCGAAGCGTCTTTCGACGAACCGGCTCCCGGGGCACTCCGAAACGGTAGCACTTTCTTAACCGCGCCCCTTAACGAAAAGCCGCAAAACCGCTTTCCGGGCACGGAGCTTCCGCTACAACTTCCGCGTTGAACTGGCGTTCTTTTCCATGGGGGAATGTCATGATCCGCAAAAGCCCTGCATCCCTGGCCGTGGCGGGCCTCGCCATCCTTGCCACGATATCGCAAACGGCTGCCGGCGCCCGCGCGCTCGAATGCTACGAGCCGATCCGCAGGCCGGCGGTCTACGATACCGTTTACGAGGACTTGATGGTCAGCCCCGGCGGCCAACTCGTCGACTACGATGCGCCGATCTACGGCACGCGCGAGAGCGTCGAGCAGATCGCGCCAGCCCGCGTCAGCTACGAGGTGGTGCCGGCCGTCAGCCGCACCGTCTACCACACGGTCAAGGTTGACGATGGCGGCTATGCCTGGGAATGGCGCATCATCCACGGCCGCAAGGTACTGTGCAAGGTGTGGCGCAAGGCCCGCTATGCGCGGGTCGCCGAAACCGTGGTCATCGAACCCGAGCGTGTGCGGCGCGTGGTCCTTCCGGCCGAATATGAGAGCGTCGCCCGGGAGGTGCTGGTACGGCCGGAGCGGCGGCGCATCACCGAGATCGCGCCCTCATACCAGAGGGTGGCGCGTCGGGTTCTGGTCAGGGAAGGCTCCACGCACTGGCGGCGCGTGCATATCGAGCGCCATTGCCGGGATTAGGCCACCTCTGCCCGCAGCCACTTCTTGAGGCCGCCGACATCACCGTCGCCAACGGCTTTGGCGACACGCCTGCCGACCGCCGCGCCGAACTTGTAGCCATGACCGGAGCAGGCCGAGACGACCAGGCATTTGCCCCTTTCGTGCGCCAAGAACTTCTCGTCGGCGGTGAAGGTGTAGGCGCAGGTCACGACCTCGGTCACCCTGTATTCAGCGATGCGGGCGATCGGCGGCGAGAACAGGTTGCGGATCACCTCCCCCTCGCCCGGCACCGGCGCCCGGTTCCGATCGGCGTCGCTGGTCGGCACCTTGTGCAGGCCCGAACCGAATTTCATGCCGGCGCCGCGCGTCAGCGGGATCATGTAGCCGTCGGTGACGCCGCCGACATCGAGGATGACGGGCGCCGTTTCCCAGGCCACCCTAAGATCGGCTGGCGGTTCGACATAAGCAAGCGCGGTGCGATAGGTCTTCAATTCACCGCCGAGCTCCGGGAACAGCTTCAGCACCCACGCGCCGGCAGTGACCACGATGCGGTCGGCCTGCATCGTCTCGCCGCCGGCCAGCGTGATCCGACCGGCCTCGGCATCGACCTCGACCACCTTGCTGTGTTCGTAGACATTGGCGCCGTTGGCGCGCAGCCATGCAGAGAGGCCGGAGGCGATCCTGCGGCAATGCAGAGCGCCACCCTCGGTCGAAAAATAGGCATAGCGGAATGAGCCCGGCTCCAGGAAAGGCCAGCGCTCGACCGCGGCGGCCGGGTCGAGCAACTCGAAGGGAAAGTTCCCCTCCTCCAGGCCTTCGCGGTATTCCTCGGCCTCGTCGCCGGGCTCACGCGAGATGCAGAGGAAACCCCTGGCATCGAGATGGCTCTCGCCGAGATCGGCCCACATCTCGTCCCAGGCGTCATACGCCTCCGTGATCAGCCTGCCATAGCCGGTGCCGGCGCGGTAGGCGCGACGGATGATGCGGTGATGGTCCCCCGATGCGGCAAGCGGGTTGGGGATCGGCCCCTGCTCGACGATCGAAACGCTGTGCCCGGCCTTGACAAGCGACCACGCCGTCGAAAGTCCGGCGATGCCGGCGCCGACCACGATCACATTCATCGAAACCATCCTTCCACAGCGGTCCCCGCTGGCTCAATTCATCGGGTTGCCGGGCGCCAAGATACGGTCTGGCACCGGGCTGGCAAGGCGCGCTAATGATCCAGCATGACCGATTTGATGCCGCCACCCGCCTACCTTGCCTTCGATCCCGCCGGCCGTCGCCTGCGGCTCGACCCGCACGAACCGGCCTTCTTCCTGAACCCGTACGACGCCTATGCCTTCCTGCAGGGCGCCGCGGACGCCTTCTTCTGGGAGGACTACGGTTTCTGGTGCTTTGGCGGCTTCGACGACGTCAACCGGCTCTTGCGCGACCGCCGCTTCGGCCGCCAGAACCCGGCCGGCATTCCCGACAGCCGCGGCGTCGGCCAGGACCGTTCGCATCTCGCCGCCTTCGACGGCATCGAGGCCAATTCGATGCTGGAACTGGAGCCGCCGGTCCACACCAGACTGCGGACGCTGGTCAACCGCGCCTTCGTCTCGCGCCAGGTCGAGCGGCTGCGGCCACGCGTCGAGGCGTTGGCCAACGAACTGATCGACAGCTTCGAGCCCGCCGGGGTCGACCTTCTGCCTGCCTTTGCGTCGCCCTTGCCGATCACCATCATCGCCGAAATGCTCGGCGTGCCGGTGGCGATGGCGCCGCAACTGCTCGACTGGTCGCACCAGATCGTCGCCATGTACATGCATGGCCGCACGCGCGAGACCGAGGAGACCGCCAACCGCGCCGCGCGCGACTTTTCCGATTTCCTGCGCGGGTACGTCGCCGAGCGGCGCAAGCAGCCGGGCGACGACCTGCTTTCGCTTCTGATTTCTGCGCAGGAGGACGGCCAGAAACTGTCCGAGGACGAACTGGTGTCATCGACCATTCTGCTGCTCAATGCCGGCCACGAAGCGACCGTGCACCAGACCGGCAATGCGGTGCGCGCGATCCTGGCGCAGGGCGGCGACCCCAGCCGCTTCTTCACCACGCCGGAGGCGACCGCGGCCACGGTCGAGGAATGCCTGCGCTTCGACGCGCCGCTGCACATGTTCCTGCGCTATGCCTATGAGGAGATCGAAGTCCAGCCAGGCATCGTGCTCAAGCCTGGCGACAAGATTGCGCTGCTGCTCGGCATGGCCAACCGCGACCCCTCCGCCTTCGCTGCGCCGCAGGCCTTCAATCCCGGCCGGGCCGACCAGAAGAACGTCTCCTTCGGCGCCGGCATCCATTTCTGCATCGGCGCGCCGCTGGCGCGGCTCGAACTGCAGGTCTCGCTGAAGACCCTGTTCGAGCGGCGGCCAAAGCTCCACCTCGCCGAGGAGCCGCGCTTCCGCGACAGCTATCATTTCCATGGGCTGGAACGGCTCGCGGTGGCCTTCTGACAGGCGACGGACGGATATCGGGACCATGAGATTCGCCTTCCTGCAGGAACCGCCATTCTGCTTCACCGATTCCTCGGGCGCCTTGCACGGCTGCGACGCGGTGCTGGCGGAGAAAGTCTGCCAGACATTGGGGCTGGAAGGCTTTTCGGCCGTCGAAGCGGAGTTCGCGGAACTGCTGCCGGGACTGGTCGAGGACCGGTGGGACATGACCACGGGGCTGTTCGTTTCCGACGAACGCGCGAAGCTGGTCGATTTCACCCGGCCGATTTGGTCCCTGCCGGACGGCCTTTTGGTCGCCAAGGGCAATCCGCGCGGTTTCGTAGGCTATCGCTCGGTCGCCATGGATCAGACCGGCATGATCGGTGTCATATCAGGCCAGATCCAGCACCAGACGGCGCTGCGTAACGGCATTCCGGCCAAGCGGATCAGGACCTTCGGCACCCAGGCCGAGGCGGCCGAGGCCGTCGCCGCCGGCGTGGTGCATGCCTATGCCAGCGTCGCCATGGCGCATCGCGGCTACCTGGCCGGACGGCCCGACGCGCCGCTCGCCGTCATCGATGTTACGGCCGAGGAAAAGCAGCCGGCGGCCGGCGCTTTCGCGCTCGCCAAAGGCAATGCGCCCCTGCGCCAGCGCATCGATTCCTGCCTGGGCGAGCTGCTCGGCGGCCCCTGGCACCGGCAGATGATGAGCGAATACGGATTCTCCGGCAGTGAAATCGACCGCCTTCTCTGATCCGGTTGGCAGGCGGTCAGAGCTTGATCACATATTCCTTGCGGGTGGTTTCAAGCACTTCCCAACTGCCCTTGAAGCCCGGCCGCAGCACGAAGCTGTCGCCGGCCCTGACGGTGCGCGCCTCGCCGCCGTCCTCGGAAATGACTGAGACGCCGGACAGGATGTGGCAGAACTCCCACTCGTCATAGACGATGCGCCACTTGCCGGGCGTCGATTCCCAGATGCCGGCATAGAGGCCACCGTCCCGCTCCTCGACATTCCAGGTGCGAAACTTCGGATCGCCCGAAATCAGCCGGTCCGGAGCAGGCGCGCCGGCCTCCGGCTCGGCGCTTGCGACATCGACGGAGAGAAAGTTCGGCGCCGCCATCAGACCTTGTCCAGCGCCTGTTCGAGGTCGGCGACGATGTCGTTGACGTCCTCGATGCCGACCGAAAGACGGACCGTGTCCGGCCCGGCGCCGGCCTTGATCTTCTGCTCGTCGGAAAGCTGGCGGTGCGTGGTCGAGGCCGGATGGATGACCAGCGACTTGGTGTCGCCGACATTGGCAAGATGCGAGAAAAGCTCCAGCGCCTCGACGAACTTGACGCCCGCCGCGTAGCCGCCTTTGAGACCGAAGGTGAACACCGCGCCCGCGCCCTGCGGCGAATATTTCTTCTGCAGGGCGTTGTTCTTGTCGCCCGGCAGGCTGGGATAGCTCACCCACGCGACCTTGGGATGGTTCGAAAGCCAGCCGGCGACGCTCGCCGCATTGTCGCAGTGGCGCTGCATGCGCAGCGGCAGCGTCTCCAGTCCGGTCAGGATCAGGAAGGCGTTGAAGGGCGAGATCGCCGGGCCGATGTCGCGCAGGCCGAGTACGCGCGCGGCAATCGCAAAGGCGAAATTGCCGAAGGTCTCGTGCAGCACGATGCCGCCATATTCGGGGCGCGGTTCTGACAGCATCGGATATTTGCCCGACTTCGACCAGTCGAAGGTGCCGCCGTCGACGATGGCGCCGCCGATCGAATTGCCGTGGCCGCCGATGAACTTGGTCAGCGAATGGACGACGATGTCGGCGCCGTGCTCGATCGGCCGCACCAGATAGGGCGAGGCCAGCGTGTTGTCGACGATCAGCGGCAGGCCGTGCTTGCGGGCGATGTCGCCGATCTTCTCGATGTCGACGAAGATGCCGCCCGGATTGGCAAGGCTCTCGATGAAGATCGCCTTGGTCCTGTCGTCGATCTGGCTTTCGAAGGTTGAGACATCGTTGGTGTCGGCCCAGCGAACCTCCCAGCCATAATTCTTGAAGGCGTGGCCAAACTGGTTGATCGAGCCGCCGTAAAGCCTTGTCGCGGCGACGAAATTGTCGCCCGGCTGCATCAGATTGTGGAACACCAGTATCTGCGCGGCGTGGCCGGATGCGACCGCCAGCGCCGCGGTGCCGCCCTCGAGCGCCGCGACGCGCTCCTCGAGCACCGCCTGGGTGGGGTTCATGATGCGGGTGTAGATGTTGCCGAAGGCCTTCAAGCCGAACAGCGAAGCGGCATGGTCGGCGTCATCGAAAACATAGGAGGTGGTCTGGTAGATCGGCGTCGCCCGGGCGCCCGTCGCCGGATCGGGCTTGGCGCCGGCATGAATGGCGAGCGTGTTGAAACCGGGCGTACGCGTCATCGAAAACTCCCTCAGGAACCTGCGCAAGAAATCGCCGGGCATTCTTGGCGAAGGCCGGCCATGAATGCAAAGAAGAAAATACCTTTCGGCGAGGGATCCGCGACGAACGCCCGAGAAAATCCTATTCTTCCCGGAATAATTTTGCGCCGCGGCAGCCGGGCTATTTTTGCCTTACGCCGAAGCTCTGGAAGCCCTGCCGCATCAGCGGCTTCTTGGACGACAGCACGCCGGAATTGACGCCGGTCCAGCCGATCTCGCCCGACAGCTTGCCGTATTCGATCTTCGGGCAGCGGTTCATCACCACCTTCATGCCGGCGGCCTCGGCGCGGACAGCCGCCTCGTCATTGCGCACGCCAAGCTGCATCCAGACCACTTTCGGCAAGGGATCGAGCCGCAGAATCTGATCTAGGATGCCCGGCACCGCGACCGAGCCACGAAAGATGTCGACCATGTCGACCGGCTGCGGCACGTCGGCGAGGCTTGCGTAGACGGTACGGCCGAGAATTTCCTTGCCGGCATGGCCAGGATTGATCGGGAACACCGAGAACCCCTTGGCCAGCAGGTATTTCAGCACGAAAAAACTCGGCCGAACGTCGTTGGGCGACGCGCCGACCATGGCGACGGTCTTCACCGAATTGAGGATGCCGGCGATATAGGTGTTGTCGTAGCTGTCGTGGTTCATGCCTCGTCCTCATACAGCGCTTCAGCGAGAAAACCATCCGGATCGCCGCAGAAATCGCGCATCATGCGAAAGTGGTCGGTGTCGCGAAAATCGACCAGGTCGAGCCCGAAGCGGCTGATGCGGAACAGGCGCGCGCCGGGACAGGCCATCAGCAGCGGCGAGTGCGTCGCCATGATCACCTGCGCGGTGCCGGACTGGTCCATCCGCCCGAGCAGCTTGAGCAGTTCGATCTGGCGCGTCGGCGAAAGCGCGCTTTCCGGCTCGTCCAAGATGTAGATCTGTCTC
>NZ_RZOT01000469.1:0-4865 GCF_003999085.1 Mesorhizobium sp. M4A.F.Ca.ET.090.04.2.1 | reverse complement strand
GAGCAAGTGCGCCTCATGCCCGGAAGCCTTAAGGGATTCGAACAGCTTCTTGACGTCCTGGACGCGGTCGCGGGACGCCACCAGCAATGCGTCCGGGGAATCGACGATCACTAGGTCACTGACGCCGACAGTGCCGATGACGCGTTTGTCGGAACTGATGAAGCTGTCCGCGGTGTCGACCATGCGAACGTCACCGCGAATCCGGTTGCCGCTCTGGTCGGGGGCGACCAGTTCGGCCATCGCGTTCCATGATCCAATGTCGTTCCATTCCATGTCGCAGGGAACGACGGCCAGGTTTTGCGCCTTTTCCATCACCGCATGGTCGAGCGAAATGCGCGGAGCCATGGCGAAATGCTCAGACGAGAGTTCGATGTTGGCGAAACCTTCGCCCCGGCTGACGTGGCTGTCCTCGTAGCTGGCGACAACGGCGTCGATCACCGCGGGGCAATGCTTGGCCATTGCCTCGAGCATGACCTGCGCGCGGAAGCAGAAAATGCCGGCGTTCCAGAAGAACCGCTTGGACGCGACATAGGCCTTGGCCGTCTCCAGATCCGGCTTCTCGACGAAGCGGACAACGTTTTCGCCGTCTGCCTCGATATAGCCGAAGGCCGTGTCCGGCCTGGTCGGATTTATGCCCAGCGTCGCGATGCGTCCTTGCCCGGCATGCTCGATCGCCCTGGCCACGGCGCTCAGGAATGCTGGCACGTTTCCGATCATGTGGTCGGCTGGGAAAATGCACAGAATGACGTCGGGGCCTTGCATTGCCTTGGCGTGGATCGCAGCCGCGGCCACGGCTGCAGCCGTATCGCGGCCCTCAGGCTCGAGCAGGAAGGTCCGCTGAGGAACAACGGGCTCCAGAGCGTCGAAGTCGTCTGTCGTGAGGAAGAGGTGTTCCCTGGACGTCACCGTGACCAGCTCGACGACGTCCCTGATCGAGGCGGCGCGCAACGCGGTATGCTGGATCAGTGAATGTCCGTCCGCCACCTTCAGGAACGGCTTGGGATGCGACTGCCGCGAGGCAGGCCACAGGCGCGAGCCGGCTCCACCGCTGATGATCACCGGAACGACTTTCATCAAATGCCCTCTGTGCCCGGAGATGCGAATGCCCGAGCCTTCTCCAGTGTCAATGCCACGATCGCCGTCGCCCTGGCATAGCTCGCGGCCTCCGAATAGCAGCGCAATTCCGGCGCATTTCCGGACGGCCGCAAATGTATGATCTCGCCACTATCCATCCGCGCCCTGAGGCCATCGGTTTCATCGATTTCGGCAACAGTGCCAAACGGAGCCAGGAATTGCTGCAGCGCATCGGGGTTGGCGAGTTGGGTCATCAACCGGCGTGAACTCTCCACCGGGAAGTTCTCGAGTCGCTCACTCGCGCAGAACGGAAGGTCCCAAAGCTCGCGCAAACGCGACAGCGGTCTTTTCGTCGATGCCATGGTGCCGAGCACGGCAAGGATCGGTAGCAGCGAGTCGCGTGTCGGCAGGGCCGCCAGCGTCTTTCCATTCAGCAGGCAATCCGATCCCAGGAGGACGCCGCCATTGGCCTCGAAGCCGATGACGATGTTGCCGCCACGGTACGACGCTTCCATGCCATCGATGACGAACGGCGACCCGACCTTGGTTCTCCTCACCTCGAAACCCAGGGCATCCGAAATACCCGAATTGGAGGTCACGGGCGTTACTACCGTATCCGCTGCCACGAAAAGCGCGGTGACGAGCCCAATCAGGTCGCCCCGGAACAGATCGCCTTTCTCGTCGGCGACAAGCGGGCGGTCGGCATCGGCGTCCGTGGACACGATGGCGTCGAGCTTGAACTCACGGCTCCAGGCCTTGAATTTCGCAAGCGTGGCCGCGCCCACCGCTTCGGTATCGACCGGCACGAAGGTTTCGCTTTTGCCGACCGGGACCACCTCGGCGCCGAACAATCGAAGTACCCGCACCAGCAATTCCGCCGCGACCGAACTGTGCTGATACACGCCGACCCTCATGCCGGACAGCGAATCCGGCCCCAGGATATCGTTGGCGCGTTCCTGGTAACCGGCAATCGCTTCGTCATGGCGCCTTGGCCAGGTCGTCTCAGGAAGAGTTGGCGGATCGTACACATTTGACTTGTCGGCGACATATTGCGTTATCGCAGCCTCGTCCGCCTTATCGATCTCGCCATTCGGGCGATAGAATTTGATGCCGTTGCGGTCGGCGGGAATGTGGGAGCCGGTTACCATCAGAGCGGCCGCGCCCTGCTTTTGGGCATAAAAAGCGAGGGCCGGGGTAGGGATGACGCCGCAATCGATCGGCTGGAATCCGCTCGCGGCCAGCGCCGCCATGCAACGGTCGGCAATCGCCGGGCTGCTGTCGCGCAGGTCACGGCCGACGAAGACCGCGCCACTCGATTGCAAGCCGCTTGAAGCCAGACGCCAGGCGAACGCCTCAGTATAGAGTCCGCTTGGCTTCCCAACCAATTCCGAAGCCAAACCTCGGACGCCGCTCGACCCGAATTTCATCGTTCTTCTTTTGCTGTTTGGAAGATCAGGCCGGTAATATTGGAGTGGGGTTCGCTGTCAACAAAAAATCATACCGGCGCCCTTGCGCGCGCGGTTGAACGAAATCGAACCCGCAAGATTTCGCGAGCTGCCGGGATGTATCGCCGGAATTTTAGCGGCTCCGCATTTTGCAATGTATTCCGGATGATGAGACCTATCACCGGCTGCATGGCGCGCTCCGGATACTCGCATTGCGTCAATCTCAATCGTCGTCAAAGCGTCCGGTCTTTTTGACGCAGCTTTTGCTTAATCGATTTTAGGGGTTTTCCTTAATCGATTGTAGCGGCCGGCCGGCTTTGGCGACGCCTTGCCTTTCGCAGTGCAGCATCATATCGCTCGGATCGGACCGGACGAAGCCGAGGCCATGGGCTTCGCCGGCCTGCGATCTGCGACCGTTGGAGGGCGAGCATGACCAAGTGGGTTTACACCTTCGGCGATGGCGCCGCTGAGGGCCGTGCCGGCGACCGTAATCTTCTCGGCGGCAAGGGCGCCAACCTGGCCGAGATGTGCAGCCTCGGCCTGCCAGTCCCGCCGGGTTTCACCATCACCACCGAGGTCTGCAACGCCTATTACGCCAACGGCCGCACTTATCCGTCCGAACTCGAAGCGGACGTTACGGTTGCGCTCGACCATATCGGCCGGCTGACCGGCCGCCGCTTCGGCGATCCGTCGAAATTGCTCCTGGTGTCGGTGCGCTCCGGCGCCCGCGCCTCCATGCCGGGCATGATGGACACCGTCCTCAATCTCGGCCTCAATGACGAGACGGTCGAGGCGCTCTCCGCCGATTCCGGTGACGCCCGCTTCGCTTATGATAGCTACCGCCGCTTCATCCAGATGTATTCCGACGTCGTCATGGGGCTCGACCATGAGGTTTTCGAGGAGATCCTGGAGGATGAGAAGGCGAACCTCGGCCATGAGCTGGACACCGAGCTGACGGCGCTCGAATGGCAGGGCGTGATCGCGCTCTACAAGGCCAAGGTCGAGGAGGAACTCGGCAAGCCGTTTCCGCAGGAGCCGCACGAACAGCTCTGGGGCGCCATCGGCGCTGTGTTCTCCAGCTGGATGAACAACCGCGCAATCACCTATCGCCGCCTGCACGACATTCCCGAGAGCTGGGGCACGGCGGTCAATGTCCAGGCCATGGTGTTCGGCAATATGGGCGATACGTCCGCCACCGGCGTCGCCTTCACCCGCAACCCGTCGACCGGCGAAAAGCAGCTCTACGGCGAGTTTCTGGTCAACGCCCAGGGCGAGGATGTCGTCGCCGGCATCCGTACCCCGCAGAACATCACCGAGGCGGCGCGCATCGCTGCCGGATCCGACAAGCCGTCGCTGCAGAAGCTGATGCCGGATGCCTTCCAAGCTTTCGTCGACATCTCCGACCGCCTCGAGAAGCACTACCGCGACATGCAGGATCTCGAATTCACGATCGAGCGCGGCAAGCTTTGGATGCTGCAGACCAGGTCCGGCAAGCGCACGGCCAAGGCAGCGCTCAGGATTGCCGTCGAGATGGCGAAGGACAAGCTGATTACCAGGGAGGAAGCGGTCGCCCGCATCGATCCTGCCTCGCTCGACCAACTCCTGCACCCGACCATCGATCCGAAGGCCGCGCGCGACGTCATTGGCGTCGGCCTGCCAGCTTCGCCGGGTGCGGCAACCGGCGAGATCGTCTTTTCCTCGGGCGATGCCGAGGACGCCAAGGCGCAAGGCCGCAAGGTTATCCTGGTACGCATCGAGACAAGCCCCGAGGACATCCACGGCATGCATGCGGCCGAAGGCATCCTCACCACGCGCGGCGGCATGACCAGCCATGCCGCTGTGGTGGCGCGCGGCATGGGCAAGCCCTGCGTGTCGGGCGCAGGGTCGCTACGCGTCGACTACAAGGCCGGGACTCTGATCTCGATGGGCCAGACCTTCCGCAAGGGCGACATCATCACCATCGATGGCGCCAACGGTCAGGTGCTGAAGGGCGCGGTGGCCATGCTGCAGCCGGAACTGTCGGGCGATTTCGCCGCCATCATGGAATGGGCCGACGCGGCACGCCGCATGAAGGTGCGCACCAATGCCGAAACGCCGCTTGATGCGCGCATGGCGCGCTCGTTCGGCGCCGAAGGCATCGGACTCTGCCGCACCGAGCACATGTTCTTCGACGGCGACCGTATCGTCGCCATGCGCGAGATGATCCTGGCCGACACCGAGAAGGACCGGCGCGCCGCGCTCGACAAGCTGCTGCCCATGCAGCGCTCGGATTTCCTCGAGCTGTTCGAGATCATGGCCGGCCTGCCGGTGACGATCCGCCTGCTCGATCCGCCGCTGCACGAGTTC
>NZ_RZOT01000468.1:0-4877 GCF_003999085.1 Mesorhizobium sp. M4A.F.Ca.ET.090.04.2.1 | reverse complement strand
GTGCCGCTGGCGCTGGCGGGCCTGGCGCATGGCGAGGCGGTGACATCGGAGCTGGAGCGGCAACTGCGGGCGCCGAATCCCGGCCGCATGGATGGCCGCTTCGCGGTGCGCACCGGCGTGCCGGACCGGCTTGCCGCCGGCCTCACCGCGCCGGAGGCAAAACTCTACGAGGCGATCGGGGCTACGCCGCTGGCGCTCGACAGGCTGCTGACCTCGAACGCCCAGAACGCGACGCTGAACCGGCTGGTGGCGCGCGGCCTGGTGCACATTTGCGGCTTCACGCCGTCGGATGCCGCCCATGTGCTCGGCAAGCAGGCCAACTGGCACGCCGCCACCGCACGCCTCGGCGCCGAGCTGTTCGCCCGCAAGCGCGACGGCCGCGGCCAGGCCATCGCGGCGACGCCGGAGGCGATTTCCGAACGTGTGCTGGTGACGCTGACCCGCTGGTCGGCCGAATACATTCTCGAAACCGCCTTCACCGAGGACGGGCTGGATGGCGCCGCCGCCGTCGCGCATGCGCTGGTGCAGCGCGCCGTCGATGCCCATCCCGGCATCGCCCGCCTCAGCGTGGCGCTCGACCGTCCGGTCATCGGCCTCGGCGCCTCGGCGCCGCTGCATTATGCCGGCCTGCCGCGGCTGGTCGGCAATGGCTGCGTCGTGCCCGACGATACCGACGTCGCCAACGCGCTCGGCGCCGTCGTCGGCCAGGTCCGCGTCTCCGCCGAAGCCCGCATCAGCCAGCCGAAGGAAGGGCTGTTCCGCCTCGCCTCGGGCCAGACGGTGCGCGACTTCACCGACGAGGCAGCGGCGCTCGCCGCGGCCGAGGCCGATGTCCGCGCCATCGTCGCCGAGCGCGCGAAAGATGCCGGCACCGACAATGCCGAGATCGACGTCGCCACCGAGCTCAAGGTCTCGACTGTCGAAAGCCAGCGCATGTTCATCGAGGCGCATGTGGTGGCGGTGGCATCGGGACGGCCAAGGATCGCGGTTTAGTGGCAATCTCCCCCTTGAGGGGGAGATGTCGCCGAAGGCGACAGAGGGGGTCGCCGCGCGTAGAGCGCTAACGCTTCGGTTGCAGCAAGAGCGTCGCGTCCAGTCGCACCAACCCCCTCTGGCCTGCCGGCCATCTCCCCCTCGAGGGGGGAGATCAGCAGCCTCGCCGACGGCAATTCTCCCCGCCTTCACCCTAAGCTGAATTGACCCTTCACCCCTGACATGCCAAAGGCCGCAAAGCCTTTCATCTGGAGAAGCCCTGATGACCGACCGCATCGAGACCGCCGGGTTGCAGATCGCCCGCGAGCTGCACGACTTCGTGGCGGCCGAGGCAGCACCCGGCACCGGCATTGACGCGGAAAAATTCTGGAACGGCTTTTCCGCCATTGTCCACGACCTCGCGCCGAAGAACCGGGCGCTGCTCGCCAAGCGCGACGCCATGCAGGAAAAACTCGACGCCTGGTACCGCCAAAACGGCGCGCCGCTCGACATGAGCACCTACAGGGCCTTTCTGGAGGAGATCGGCTATCTGGTGCCGGAAGGGCCGGCCTTCAGCGTCTCGACCGACAATGTCGATCCCGAGATCGCCGTCGTCGCCGGGCCGCAGCTGGTCGTGCCGGTGATGAATGCGCGCTATGCGCTGAATGCGGCGAACGCCCGCTGGGGTTCGCTCTACGACGCGCTCTACGGCACCGACGCCATTCCCGAGACCGGCGGCGCCGAGAAGGGCAAGGGTTTTAACCCGGCGCGCGGCGCCAAGGTCATCGCCTGGGCCAAGGATTTCCTTGACCAGTCGGTGCCGCTGACCTCTGGCAAATGGGCCGGGGTCAACGGGCTTTCGTTTGTCAACGGCATGCTGCGGCTGGGCGAGGGCGCCGGTGTCACGACACTTGCCGATCCCAGGCAATTCGCCGGCTATCGCGGCGATGCCGCCAACCCGCAAGCCGTGCTGCTGGTCAGGAACGGCCTGCATATCGAGATCCGCATCGACCGCGCCAACCAGATCGGCCGCACCGATCCGGCGGGGATCGCCGATGTCATCCTGGAATCGGCGCTGACCACCATCCAGGACTGCGAGGATTCGGTCGCCGCGGTCGATGCCGAGGACAAGGTCGTGGTCTACCGCAACTGGCTCGGCCTGATGAAGGGCGATCTCGCCGAAGAGATCAGCAAGGGCGGCAAGAGCTTCGTGCGCAAGCTCAACCCCGACCGCACCTACACCGCGCCCTCCGGCGGCGCGCTGACGCTGCCCGGCCGCTCGCTGATGCTGGTCAGGAACGTCGGCCACCTGATGACCAACCCGGCCATTCTCGACCGCGACGGCAATGAGGTGCCGGAAGGCATCATGGACGCCGCGATCACCGCGCTGATCGCGCTGCACGATGTCGGGCCGAACGGCCGCCGCGCCAATTCCCGCGCCGGCTCAATGTATGTGGTGAAGCCGAAGATGCACGGGCCGGAGGAAGTCGCCTACGCCGTCGAGATCTTCGACCGCGTCGAGGCCCTGCTCGGCATGGCCAAAAACACCATCAAGATGGGCATCATGGACGAGGAGCGGCGCACCACCGTCAACCTCAAGGAGGCGATCCGCGCTGCGCGCGAGCGCGTCGTGTTCATCAACACCGGCTTCCTCGACCGCACCGGCGACGAGATCCACACCTCGATGGAAGCCGGCCCGATGATCCGCAAGGGCGACATGAAGCAAGCCGCGTGGATTTCTGCCTACGAGGCCTGGAATGTCGACACCGGACTGGAGTGCGGGCTTGCCGGCCATGCCCAGATCGGCAAGGGCATGTGGGCGATGCCCGACCTGATGGCGGCGATGCTGGAACAGAAGATCGCCCATCCGAAAGCAGGCGCCAACACCGCCTGGGTGCCGTCGCCGACGGCGGCGACATTGCATGCCACGCATTATCACAAGGTCGACGTGCATGCCGTGCAGGCGGCGCTGAAGAGCCGGCCGAAGGCCAGGCTCGACGATATCCTCTCGGTTCCGGTGGCGGTGCGGCCGAATTGGACGCCCGACGAGATCCAGCGCGAGCTCGACAACAATTCGCAAGGCATTCTGGGCTATGTCGTGCGCTGGATCGACCAGGGCGTCGGCTGCTCGAAAGTGCCGGACATCAACGACGTCGGCCTGATGGAGGACCGCGCCACGCTGCGCATCTCTTCGCAGCACATCGCCAACTGGCTGCGCCACAAGGTGTGCTCGGAAATTCAGGTGCGGGATTCGCTGCAGCGCATGGCGGCGATCGTCGACCTGCAGAATGTCGGCGACCCGCTCTACCGGCCGATGGCGGCCGACTTCGACAATTCCATCGCGTTCCAGGCCGCCTGCGACCTGGTGTTCAAGGGCACAGTCCAGCCGAACGGATATACGGAGCCGGTGCTGCATAGACGGCGGCTGGAGCTGAAGGCGCGGTAGCCGCTGGCTGATCGCCTGAACGGCAGCGGCCCGTCATGGAACGTTTCCGATGTATTTCAAACCGACATAGGGCCCGCCCACCGCAACGTTGCCGTTGTTGCTGTTGGGCACCGCAAGCTGAGATGCAGCGGGCTTCCTGCTCTTCCGGCCTGGCTTCACGGCAGGCTTTCGTGCGCCCTGTTTGACCTTATGGTTTCGAGTGCCTTGTTTTGCGACTTGGTTCCGTGCGCCAGGTCCTCCTTGACCTGCGGCCGAAGCGTGCAGGACACTGCCCAGCAGCAAGGCCGCGGCGGCGGTTACGGCAATCCCCTTCCTGAACATGCCCGTCATCCCTCCAAAAGGTTCACTTCGGCACTAGCCTATATGTTTTGCCTACGCGCGGCATCCGGCGGCTCTACGCGGCCTGCGCCATGCGCTCCGCGCTCATCCGGTAGGAAATCGCCTCGGCGAGATGGATGCGCCCAACGGTCTCGCTGGCGTCGAGGTCGGCCAGCGTGCGCGCCACTTTCAGCACTCGGTGATAGGCCCGCGCCGAAAAGGCGAGCTTCTCGCTGGCGTCCTTCAGCAGCGTCAGGCCCGCGCTATCCGGCCTTGCGATCGCCTCGATGATCGCGGGCGGGCAATGCGCGTTGGTCGTGGCGCTGGCGGCGCCAAGCCGTTCGAGCCGCTCGCGCTGGATCGCGCGGGCGCGCGCCACGCGCTGCGCCACCGAAGCGCTGGCCTCGGCCTTGTCGGGCCGGATCAGGTCGCTGGCGGAGACCGCCGGCACCTCGATCCTGAGGTCGATGCGGTCGAGCAGCGGGCCTGAGATGCGCGCCTGGTAATCGGTGCGGCAGCGCTCGCCGCGCAGGCAGCGATAGCCGGGCTCGCCCGACATGCCGCAGCGGCACGGGTTCATCGCCGCGATGAGCTGAATGCGCGCCGGATAGGTGACGCGGTGGTTGGCGCGCGCGATCACGCAGTCGCCGGTCTCCAGCGGCTGGCGCAGCGCATCCAGCGTCTGCGGCGTGAATTCCGGCAATTCGTCGAGGAACAAGACGCCGTGATGCGCGAGCGAGACCTCGCCGGGCCGCGCCCGCAAGCCGCCGCCCACCATCGCCGCCATCGAGGCCGAATGATGCGGGGCGCGGAACGGCCGCCGGTCGGTGAGCTTGCCCTCGCCGAGCTCCCCCGCCACCGAGGCTATCATCGAGACTTCCAAAAGTTCCTTCGGCGCCAGCGGCGGCAGGATCGACGGCAGCCGCTGCGCCAGCATCGATTTTCCAGAACCTGGAGGTCCGACCATCAGCAGATTGTGACCGCCGGCCGCCGCCACTTCCAGCGCCCGCTTGGCACTCTCCTGGCCCTTGATGTCGGCAAGGTCGGGCAGGTCGCGCGCCGCAAGTTGGATGCCGGCCTCGGGCCGCGACAGCACCTGCGTGCCGCGAAAATGGTTGGCGATCGCGATCAGGCTGCGCGG
>NZ_RZOT01000467.1:0-4884 GCF_003999085.1 Mesorhizobium sp. M4A.F.Ca.ET.090.04.2.1 | reverse complement strand
GGTCGAAAGAGAGATGGTTGTTCGGCAGCCCGGTCAGGCTTGCCGCGGCAACGGTCACGCCGTGGTAGCCGCGCTTGCGGCTGATGATCTTCTTGCGCGCCGGCTGGCCGAGCGCGTTTGACCGGTACCAGATCATCTTGATGGCCGTATCGTTGGCCTCGGAGCCGGAATTGGTGAAGTAGGCCTTGCTCATGGGCACTGGCGCCATCTGCACCAGTTTCTCGGCCAGGTCGATCAGCGGCGAATGCGCCTTCGATCCGAAGTCGTGATAATAGGGCAGCTTCGACATCTGCCGCGTGGCCGCCTCGACCAGGCGCTTTTCCGAGAAGCCGACGGCGACGCTCCACAGGCCTGCCATCGCCTCGATATAGCGGTTGCCGGCAATGTCCTCGACATAGATGCCGTCGCCCTTTTCGATGACGAGCGGGCCTGTTTCCTGATGCTTGCGGGCATTGGTGTAGGCATGCAGGTGGTAGCGGATATCGCGGGCTTCAGGGGAATTGGGTCGGGCGTCCATGATGGCTCCTGTCTGCAGGCGTGCAGCCGAAACAGAACCGTCTCGTCTGATGAGCGGTCCAGGGATTACTCGCGTTTGGGATGCTTGATGCATCATGGCGGCAGGTGGCCGCAAGAGCCGCTGTGTCATGATCGATAGCGCCATGTGGTTCCCCAACTCAGTTCCAAATGATCCCGATGCCGCGGCCACGCACGTGATCGCCGGCACTGGACAACAAGGCTATGATCCTTGAAGGCTGCGACGCGCCGCTTGCGCAACCAGATGGACAGGGGCATGGAACAGGTCGATTGCATCGTCGCCGGCGCCGGCGTCATCGGTCTGGCGGCTGCGCGCGCCATGGCCGCACAAGGCCTGGACACGCTGATATTCGAAGCCGCCGACGCCATCGGCACCGAGACAAGTTCGCGAAATTCGGAGGTCGTCCACGCCGGTATCTACTACCCAAAGGGGTCGCTGAAGGCGCGCCTCTGCGTTGACGGGCGGGAGTTGCTCTATCGCTACTGCGCGGAGCGATCAATCCCGCACCGGCGTTGTGGCAAGCTCATCGTCGCGACAGACGGGGCTCAGGAACCGGTGCTTTCCTCCATTCGCGGCAATGCCGCCGCTTGCGGAGTTGACGACCTGCGTTTTCTGTCCGCAGCCGAGGCGCAGGCGCTGGAGCCGGCGCTGCACTGCACCAAGGCATTGCTGTCGCCCTCCACCGGCATCGTCGACAGCCACGCGCTGATGCTTACCTTGCTCGGCGAGGCCGAAGCGAACGGCGCCATGCTGTCGCTCAACACGCGTGTGGTTTCCGGTCGTATCGGAACCGGCGGCATCGTCCTCGAGACGATGGACACCGCAAGCGGCGAGCGTTTCGAGATCGCCACCTCACACCTCGTCAACGCGGCAGGTCTCGGCGCAGTGGCGCTTGCCGCTTCGCTCGAAGGATTCGATCGGCAGTTCCTGCCGACGCTTCGCTACGCCAAGGGCAGTTATTTTTCGGTGGCCGGGCGCGTACCCTTCTCGCGGCTTGTCTATCCGGTGCCCGAACCCGGCGGGCTCGGCGTTCACCTGACGCTCGACCTCGCCGGCACGGCGCGCTTCGGGCCGGATGTCGAATGGACGGACGGGCTGGACTACCGCGTCGACCCCACGCGCGGCGAGCGCTTCTACGATGCGATCCGCAAATACTGGCCGGAGCTCGCGGACGGCAGCCTGCAACCGGCCTATAGCGGCATCCGCCCAAAGCTTTCCGGACCCGGCGAGGCCAACAGCGACTTCATCATCCAGGATGCGGCAACCCACGGCATCGAGGGCGTGGTCAATCTGTTCGGCATCGAAAGCCCCGGGCTGACGTCCAGCCTGGCGATCGCCGCGCATGTCGCGCGCATTCTGACGCTCGCCTAGCTGAGCACGAGAAGGTCATCGAAGGCTGCGCGAGAAAGACCGCGATCGCTGCGAGGCAGACCGAGGGTCTAAACCTTTTCCGCCGACAAGCGTTGATGTTTGCCAGCCCGGTTCTTCCGGCAGATCAGACATCGCCCAGCGGAGAGGTCGAACCCGATGTATTTCATGGCATTGGCCACTGACTATGATGGCACGGTCGCGCATGACGGCCTGGTCTCGAAAAGCACGTTCGCGGCGCTGGAGAAGCTGAAGAAATCCGGCCGCAAGCTCATCCTGGTCACCGGGCGCGAATTGCCGGACCTGAAGCAGGTCTTTCCGGAGGTTGGCATTTTCGACAAGGTCGTCGCGGAAAACGGTGCGCTGATCTACACGCCGGCAAGCGAGGAAGAGCGCACGATTTCGCCAGCGCCCTCGCCCGACCTCGTCGCCCGGCTGAAGAAGCGCGGCGTCAAGCCGCTCTCGGTCGGGCGCTCGATCGTCGCCACCTGGGAGCCGCATCAGGCAACGGTGCTCGACGTCATCAAGAAGCTAGGGCTGGAGCTGGAGATCATCTTCAACAAGGGCGCGGTGATGATCCTGCCCAGCGGCATCAACAAGGCGACCGGCCTTGCAGCCGCGCTCGAAGATCTCAAGTTGTCACCGCACAATGTGGTCGCCGTCGGCGACGCTGAAAACGACCACGCCTTCCTGCGCGCCTCAGGCTGCAGTGTCGCCGTCGACAACGCCTTGCCGGCAGTGAAGGACACGGCCGATCTGGTGACCAGCGGGGAGCGCGGCAAAGGCGTCGAGGAATTGATCGGCAAGATGATCAAGCTCGATCATCTGATTGCGCGCAAACGTGCCAGGGGCGTCCTGCTTGGCAGCGCTAACGGCAAGGAAGTCTATCTCTCGCCGGTGGAGACAGTGTTGATTGCCGGGAGCTCCGGCATCGGCAAATCGACACTGGCCACGGCGCTTACCGAACGGCTCGCGGAAAAAGGTCTGCAGTTCTGCATCTTCGATCCGGAGGGCGATTATGACGGGCTGCAGGGCGCTGTGCCGCTTGGCGATTCCTCGGCTGCGCCAAGCAAGGACCAGTTGCTGCAGCTGATCGGCAAGCCTGACACCAATGTCGTCGTCAACGGCCTGGCGTTGAGGGTCGATGAGCGGCCGGACTTCTTCGCGGAACTCCTGCCCGGCCTTGGCAATGTCCGCTACCGCACGGCAAGACCGCATTGGCTGATCATCGACGAAGCGCATCACCTTCTGCCCAAGCGGCGCGAGGACACGCGAGCGGTGCTTTCGCTTGAATTGCCCGGGACAGTGCTGATCACGGTGCATCCGGAAGCGATCTCGACGGATGCCTTGCGCCTGGTGACGGTAGTGATTGCGCTCGGACCTCAAGCGAAAGGCGTGATCAAGACGTTCTGCAAGGAAACCGGACTGGAGGCGCCGGGAAACATCCCCACCCCGAAAGGAGATCGCGTACTGCTCTGGCGGCCGCATACCGGCAAGAAGCCTTTTACCGTCAAGGCGATCGAGCCCAGCCAATCGCTGAAGCGGCACAGCCGCAAATATGCCGAGGGCCAGCTCGACGAAGCAGGCAGCTTCTATTTCAAGGGTCCCAAGAATGCGATGAACCTGAGGGCGCACAATCTGATCATCTTTGCCCAGATGGCGGAAGGCATAGACGACAAGACCTGGATGCATCATCTGCGCGCCGGCGACTATTCGGAATGGTTCCGCCGTCAGATCAGGGACAAGGAGCTGGCGCGCGAAACGGCCATGGCGGAAAAGGACAAGGCGCTTTCGGCCGAGAAGAGCCGCAAGCTGGTGCTCGATGCCGTACGCCGCCGCTATACGGCGCCAGCGACCGCTCCGGAGAAGTAGCCGGTTGGCGGCATGTTGGCCGCCGCCTCAGCTCGCCTCGCGCATCGCCTCGGCGGCCTGCAGGTCGACCGAGACCAGCTGGCTGACGCCCTGCTCGGCCATGGTGACGCCGAACAGCCGGTCCATGCGCGCCATAGTGATCGGGTTGTGGGTGATGATGACGAAGCGCGTCTCTGTAGTACGGGACATCTCGTCCATGAGATTGCAGAAGCGCTCGACATTGTGGTCGTCGAGCGGCGCGTCGACCTCGTCGAGCACGCAGATCGGCGCCGGATTGGTGAGGAACACAGCGAAGATCAGCGACATCGCCGTCAGCGCCTGCTCGCCGCCGGAGAGCAGCGTCATGGTCTGCGGCTTCTTGCCCGGTGGGCGGGCGAGGATTTCGAGCCCGGCTTCCAGCGGATCCTCGGATTCGATCAGCTGCAGTTCGGCGGTGCCGCCGCCGAACAAATGCGAGAACAGGCGCTGGAAATGGCCGTTTACCACCTCGAACGCCGACAGCAGCCGCTCGCGCCCTTCGCGGTTCAGGCTCTGGATCGCCTGCCGCAATTTGCGGATCGCCTCGATGATGTCCTCGCGCTCGGAAACGATGGTCTCCAGCCGGTCGGACAGCTCCTTCTGCTCTTCCTCGGCGCGCAGGTTGACGGCGCCGAGCCGCTCACGCTCGACCTTCAGCCGGTCGAGCTGACGCTCGACATCGGCCATTTCGGGCATCGGTTCATCGGCTTCCAGACCGGTGTGGCGGATGACCAGGTGCGGTGGCGTGTTCAGCGTTTCCTGGATGCGCGCCTCGACCTCCAGCCGCCGCTCGTCGGCGGCGGGCAGCCGCTCCTCGGCGCGGACGCGGGTTTCGCGCGCTTCGGCGAGCGATTGGATGGCAGCGGTCGCGGCCTTGTCGAATTCGGCCTGTTTGTTCTCTGCTTCCTGCAAGCGGTCGGCCGCTGCCTGGCGCAGCGTCTCCGCCTCGGCCAGTTGCGAGAGCAGCGCGCGGCGCCTGGCATCGATCTCATCGGGAGCATCGGCCAGCCGCTCGCGCTCGGCCTCGGCTTCCGCCTTGCGCTCGCCAAGGGCGGCGATCTGCGTCGAGGCGTTCTCGGCCCGCTCCAGCC
>NZ_RZOT01000466.1:0-4885 GCF_003999085.1 Mesorhizobium sp. M4A.F.Ca.ET.090.04.2.1 | reverse complement strand
GTGCCATGTCGTCTCCGAAATGGCGAGGCCGTCATGCGGCGCGAACTCCTGCAGCCTGGCGGCGATGTTGACGTCGTCGCCATAGAGGCGGCCCTCGCGCACGATGACGTCGCCGGTGTTGATGCCGGCGCGAAAAGGCATGCGCATGTCCTCGGCGACGGCGGCGTTAAGCGCTACGATCCTACCCTGGAAATCGAAGGCGGCGCGCAAGGCTTCGATCGGATTGCCGAATTCGGCCATGATGCTGTCGCCGGCGTCGCCGAAAGTCCGGCCGCCAAACGCCACGCAGCTATCGGCGATAATGTCGCGTCGTTCCTCGAAAGCGGCGACGGCCAACTCGTCGTCGATGCCCATCAACCGCGAGAATCCGACGGCATCGATAGAAATGATGGTCGCCAGCTGACGGGTGTAGTTCCGTTCAGCCATGGTCGAAGCCCCCGGTCCCTGCTTGCGGTCCAGCACAGGCGACTTCCGCTTTGTTGAACACTTCACCGTTTGCCGACGAAAGATCGTCGGCAGGCTCGGCGCGCCGTTGCCACCCTGTTATGTTAGCAAGTCTAACAGGGTCTTCGCAAAAGCTCTACTACGATCCGCTAATTGAACGCAGCGCGCGGCCGCTTGCATGGTTAGCCGTTTGTTACTCAGGTTGTGCATTGTTAGCTCGCCCTTTCGTATTGGAATTACTGAATTTTCTCTATTTCAGCTGGGCCGAATGCACATGGCTCCGTCGTCACCCGCAGTCGCCAGGCCGCCCCTGGAACAGGCGTTGTACTCCACTGGCGGAACCAACAGGGACGCGGGCGAGTTCTTTACGGCATCCATGCCAGCACGAGATGAGGGGCAATCATGCGCACTGTTGTTTTGACGACCGGCCTTGCGGTTCTTCTCCTCGGCGGACCCGCCTTCGCGGCCGATGAAAGGCCGCTGCCGCCATCGAACGCCAAGAAGCTGTCGGAGATCATCGCCAAGGTCGAGCAACGTCCTGACTTCCGCTATGTGAAGGAGGTTGGCTGGGACAGCGGTGTCTACACCGTTACCTACTATACGACCGACAAGGCGAAGGTCGAAATCTCCTACGACCCGGTGACCGCAGAACCGAGCGAGACCAGATAGGACGCTGCGCCGCCACCATTCGACCATTCCGCACCGCGCACTCTCTGCGGATCGCGGCGGACCGGCGATGCCTGTCGTCGCCTCGCCTCCCCTTGCACAAAACCGGCTTTGATGGCTGACTGCTGCTCCACGGATGCGGGCACGGGGGTGCAGGGCAGTGGTAAAACACGTATTGAAGCGCGTCCTGATGATGCTTGCCGGCTATCTGGTGGCCGTTCTCGTCGGGCTGATCGCAGTAGCGGCGATCTATGGGATACTCAGTTCGCTGCCCAACGCGCCGGCCTATTTCGACCTCATGGGCATCAGCCCGATCGCCGTGCTGCTGGTGCCGCCGCTCGGCATGTTCGTCTACTTCCTGACGATCATCCTGACGTGGATGCAGACCCTCGCCTTCGCCTTGATCGCGGAGTTTTTCTCGTTGCGCAGCTTCCTGCTGCACATGGTCTTCGGCGCCATTGCGGCGGCCGCGGGTTTCACGCTGATCTGGCCGGACGCGCCTGAGAGTCCCGAGCGCTGGGCCGACACTGGGATCATCGCCGCCGCCGGCCTGGTCGCCGGCCTGATCTATTGGCTGATCGCCGGGCGCGACGCCGGCTTCAGACGCCCGCTCTTCGAGCGCGCCTGAGCTAGCTCGCCGGAGAGCGCACCGCCTCGGTCGCGTCCAGCGCCTGCATCAGCCTCGTGTCACGGTCGTAGACGTCGTTGAAATACTCGACATTGCCGGACATGTCGGGCCAGGCGGTGAAATAGGCGACATAGACAGGGATGGTGCGGGTCACCTTTTCGGTCGAATGACCGTGCTTCAACTTCTCGGCGATGTAGTCGACCGAGGTGCCGAGCACCGCCGCCGCCATGCCGCGCGGATCCTGCAAGCGCACGCAGCCATGGCTGAGCGCGCGCATGTCGCGCTCGAAGAAGGATTTCTGCGGCGTGTCATGCATGTAGATGGCGTGCTTGTTGGGGAACAGGATCTTCAGCTCACCCAACGCATTGGCCTCGCTCGGCTGCTGGCGCACGCTGTAGGGGATGTTGGCGCCGTAGGCGCCCCAATTGACCGCCGATGACGGCACGCGCCGCCCGCTCGAATCCGTCACTTCATAGCCGGCACGGTCGAGATAGCCCGGATCGTTGCGCAGCCTGGGCAGCATCTCGTTGACGATGATCGATTGCGGCACCCCCCAATAGGGATGGAAATCGACCTGTTCGATCTGGTCGTAGAAGAAAGCCGTCTGGTTGGTAACCTTGCCGACGACCGCGCGGGTTTTCAGCTTCTCCTCGCCATTGTCGATATAGGCGGCGGTGAAGGCCGGCTGGTTGATGAAGACACGCGGGCTGCCGAGATCGGACGGCAGCCAGCGCAACTCTTCCAGCGCGACCTCGACCTTGGTGATCTTGTCGGCCTTGGAAGTTCCGGCGAGCGACGCCACCGTGCGCGGACCGATCACGCCGTCACCCTTCATGCCGGCCCGCTTCTGCACCGCCTTGATGACAGGCACCAGCTCGGGATCGTAGAGCTCGCTCTTGCCCAGCCTGGCAAGGACCTCGCCATAGTCGCCGCCCATCTCGTCATCTAGGTTGCGCGCGATCAGCGTCAGGAGCTTGGGCAGTTCGGGACTGCTCTCGCCTGGCTTCAGCAACAGCTTGGGGTCGACGACGATCTCGTTTTCCTCGCTGGCCTGCAGCGCTTCCAGCTCGACGCGCAGCGCCTGATACTCCGCGTTCTGCGGATGGCGCGATTCCAGATAGGTGCGAACCTCCTGCGTGTGCGCAAGCGTCTTCAGCACGCCGTCCATATCCAGTGGCTTGGCCGGGAAATCATAGTAGCCGGTCATCCGGTTGGGATCGACGCGGCCGCTCTGGGCATCATGGGCATAGCGCAGCACGCGCGCCGACAGCGCCATCTCGAAGCGGACGAGTTCCTTCAGGCGCTCGTCCGCGCTGGCCGAGGATGATGCGGCCGGAACGTCGACCGAGTAGTCGGCTGGCGTCAGGCCATAGCTCGCCGCCTCGCCTAGCACCCGCACCGCGTCCTGCGCACGGCTGTTGGGGGTGGTTCCGGTCACCCAGATGAAATCCGGATTGGCCGAGTAGTAGGCGATCAGCGCCTTGGCGATGTCGGGCTCAGCATAAAGTTCGTAGTCACCCAGTCCGGCGATCGCTTCGCGGAAGGCATCGCTGGCGACAGATGGCACGAAGGCGGCGTCCTGCGCCGCCACAGTCGCCGGCGCCGGCACCAACGCTGAAAAGTTGACGCGCACGAGACGGTCGGCCTTGTAGGTGTAGTAGGACGGGCTGCTGATCCTGGAGCCACCGCCGGCTGGCACCTTGCTGGGTCTCGGCTTGGGCGGCGGCGGGAATTCGCCTTGCGGGTTATGCCGGACGCCGCCACCGAACAGCATGTCGAACAGGCCTTGCGCGTTCGCCTGCGGGGCGCCGAGAGCCAGCGTCGCGGCAACCGCAAGCGGCATCACGCAGGCCGTGTTTCCGAAAATTTTCATGATCACCCGCTCCGGTTGTGAACCGGCTCCCGTTCCGCGCCGCTAGACGGTCACGCCCACCGCATGGCGGATGTAAGGCGCGATTATACCGATTCATACTGATTTCGTTAAGCTTCCATAAATTTCGGCGCCGCTGTTGCAGAACAGTTTCACAAGTTGGTGACAGTCTTGGGCGAAGCGGCTTCGGCCCATGGCGGTTGCATCAGGCGTCGGCGCCGGCGTTGGTGGTCCACATGGTGCTTGCGACGAATCGGCACTTCGTGCCCTGCCCGCCGGATGGCCACGTTGGCTGGCGCGCCAGGGTGGCGTGGCTAGCCATGGCCGGCACCAACGCCGCGTGACAAATGCCAGCCCTTGTGCTGGAAATCTGGTGGGCAAGCCACGGTCGGGAGGAATGCGCCGGTGAAAAAAGGCTATCGCGAGTTGCTCGACGAGGCGAACGCCGAGATCGAGGTGGTGTCGCCGGAGGAAGCGGCGGGGCTAATCGAGGACGAGGACACGATCTTCGTCGACCTGCGCGATCCGCGCGAGGTCGAGCGCGACGGCAAGATCCCCGGCGCCAGGCATGTCACGCGCGGCATGCTGGAATTCTGGATCGATCCGGAAAGCCCCTATCACAAGCCGTTCTTCGCCTCGGGCAAGAGCTTTGTCTTCTTCTGCGCCGGCGGCTGGCGCTCGGCGCTGGCCACCAAAACGGCGCAGGACATGGGCCTTTCGCCGGTCAAGCACATCCTTGGCGGCTACACCGCCTGGAAGGCGGCCGGACTGCCGGTCGAGCCGGGGCAGAAGAAGAAGGCCGACTGACAGCGCTTCAATGCATCAACGTCGAGTCGCGGTGCTCGGCCGCGAAGCGGACGGCGCGTTCGACCACGCCCTTGTCGGCGAGGATGCGGCGGTGGCCGAGCCCGTCGACCCAATGCAGGCTGACATGATCGCCGGCGCCGGCATAGCGCGTGGCATGGTCGGCAGAGACTTCGCGGTCGTCGGGCGCATGGATGACCAGCGTCGGCACCAGCGCTTCCGCGAGCTGGCGGTCGCCGGTGAATTCGCCGAGCGGTCGGCCGGAGAGTTTTTCGACGCGATCGGCCATGGCGACCTGCGAGCGCGGGCCGACATTGAGCATGCTGCTGAAGTCGGCGAAGATCGCCGGCAGTGAGCTCGGCGCCGCGATCAGCACCAAGCCTTCGGCCGCGATAGGCTGGATGCCCCTGACCGAACCGGCGACGGCGTTGGCGGCGACGGCGCCGCCGAAGGAATGGCCGACGATAACCTTG
>NZ_RZOT01000465.1:0-4894 GCF_003999085.1 Mesorhizobium sp. M4A.F.Ca.ET.090.04.2.1 | reverse complement strand
GTGCTGTCGCTGGCCCTGCTCGAGCGCACCGGCGACGACGAGCTCAAGCAGGCCGCCAAGCGCGTAAGCGCCAAGATCGCCGGCGCGGTGCCGCCGCCCTTGCGCCATGCGCTCGACGCCAATGCTCTGCACGCCTGGGGTTTTGCAGCGCCTTCGGCTTCGGCGGTCGATCTTGCCTTGGTGCGCCGTGCCATTCGCGACGAGGAGAAGCTCGACCTTTCATATCGCGATGAAGCGGGCCGCAACACGAAGCGCATCATCCGGCCTGTCGCGCTCATCTACTACGCCGAGACCGCCAACATCGTCGCCTGGTGCGAGTTGCGCCAGGCCATCCGCAACTTCCGCAGCGACCGCATCGAGGACTGCCGGCTGGCGGGCCTATGGTTCAAGGGCGAAGGCGACCGGCTGCGGCAGGTCTGGGTGGACGGCTGGGAGATCAACGAATCGGCTGCGAGCGCCTGAGAGGGATCTCAAGATACGTACCGCGGAAATTCCGACCTGTCGCGTTGTGCTTACCTTGGTATCTCGGAACCTTCGGAGATTGGCCGAAACGCCCATCAGGTCGTCATCCTATGGCGGAGCAAGGAGCGAAGCGACGCGGCGCAGACCATGGGATCCATGCCGTGACGTTGAAGCGTTGCGACGGTGCAGAATTCTGCGCCGCTGCATCCTTCGGCCGAGGTAACGGCATGGATCCTTGGGTCTTCACTCCGCTTCGCGTCGCTACGCCCAAGGATGACGAAGTCGGAAAGCTGCGTCCAATCGCAAACGTTTACGAAGGTTCGCGGGAAAGCCAGCAACCTTTCTTCGCGTCGGCGAACGACGTGAAATTACCGCACGTCCACCCAGCGCTGTTCCTGGAACGAGCGCGCCATCGCATGCACGGTGCGCTCGATCTCCAGCCCCTCGTCGAAGTCGATGATCCTCGCCGGCTTGCCGGCAAGCCGCAGCAGGAGCTCGCGGCACTCGATGATCTTGAGGTCATTGAAGCCGAGGCCGTGGCCCGGCGCCGGCACGAAGGCGTCGTAAGGTTTGTGGTGCGGCGCCACCAGGATCGTGCGGTAGCCCTGCTCGGTCGGCCTGTCGGCCGTCAGGTAGAGCTGGAACTCATTGAACCTCTCCTGGTCGTAGAGGATCGAGCCCTTCGAGCCGAAGATCTGGATGGCGATGCGGCCCTTGCGGCCCCAGGCCGAGCGGTTGACCAGCAGCGTGCCGGCTATGCCGTTCTCGAGATGCATCAGCACGCTGGCGATGTCGTAGGTCTCGACCGCGCGGCGCCCCCCGGATGCGACCTTGCGGTCGGCATAAGGCTTGGCCATGTCGCACATGACGCGGCCAACGCGGCCGAACAGCACCTTGATCAGCGACAGCGGATGCACGGCGAAATCGTCGAGCGCGCCGTAGCCCGACGCCGCCTCGTGCTTCCAGAAGAACGCCGCCTCGGGGTCGGCCATGAAGTCCTCGTCCATCTCGATGCGTAGATGGTTGATCTCGCCGATAATCTTCTCCTCGAGCAGCGCGCCGATATGGCGGATGGCAGGGTTCTGGATGTAATTGTAGCCGAGCGCCGCCACCTTGCCGGATTTCCCGGCCGCCTCTGCCATCGCCTCGGCTTCCGTGAAGCCTGGCGCCATCGGCTTCTCGCACCAGAGATGCTTGCCGGCTTCGAGGATGGCGATGGCCATTTCCGGATGGTACTGGTTGGGCGTGGTCAGCGAGACGATCTCGACCTCCGGGTCGTCGACCACGGCGCGCCAGTCGCCGGAGCCTTTCGCGAAGCCGAATTCACCGGCCTTGCGTTTGGCAAGCTCGTCATTGACCTCGCCGAGATGCACCAGCTTCGGCTTGGCCACGTCGGGAAACACGGTGGCGACAGAGCTCCAGGCGATGGCATGGCACTTGCCCATGAAACCCGTGCCGATGAGGCCCACTCCGACCATTTGGATGTCTCCGCGCCAGAGCAATTCCAGGAAAAGTAAGAAACGGCTTTCCGTCCGGAATTGCGTCAACAAACAGCTAGAACGGTTCTGCGTTTCCAGGAACCGTTCTGGGGAAGAATTTCGCGTGGATGAATTAATCCATTTCCGCTTGGAATGGAATGTCCAAATCATTTTTTATGGCGTTCTTGCGTGAAGTCGCTATGATGAGGCAGGAGAGGGAACTATCGGTATGGCCGTGGGCGGAGCGACAATGGACGAACGGGTTCCCCGCGATTTCGAGACGCTGCGCGCGACGATCCTGGAGCGGCGCCAGAGCCTGCCCAAGCGCATCGCGCAGATCGCCGCCTATGCGCTCGACAATCCCGACGACATCGCCTTCGGCACCGCTGCCAGCATCGCCGCCTCCGCCGGCGTCCAGCCCTCGACGCTGATCCGCTTCGCCCAGCAGCTTGGCTTCGACGGCTTCACCAGCCTGCAGCTTGTGTTCCGCGAGCGCCTGCGCGAACGCAATTCCTCCTATGACGAGCGGCTGGCCGCCTTGCGCGCCAAGGCCGAGGAAGGCGC
Organism: Mesorhizobium sp. M4A.F.Ca.ET.090.04.2.1; assembly: GCF_003999085.1. Lineage (NCBI taxonomy): Bacteria > Pseudomonadati > Pseudomonadota > Alphaproteobacteria > Hyphomicrobiales > Phyllobacteriaceae > Mesorhizobium > Mesorhizobium sp. M4A.F.Ca.ET.090.04.2.1. The sequence goes on along the minus strand of NZ_RZOT01000465.1, from coordinate 2,390 downwards.
CGGCCACCGGGCGATCTTCGACGGTTTCGTCGCCGCCGCCAGTACCTCGCTGAGTGACATTTCGCGCACGCTGAACGAACCGCATTTCGAGGAGGCCATCGCGCTGCTGGCCAAGGCCGAGACCATTTATGTGCTGGCCAAGCGCCGCTCCTACCCGGTCGCCTCCTACATCGCCTATGCGCTGGGCAAGCTCAAGATCCGCAACCAGCTGATCGAGTCGGCCGCCGGGCTGAACGCGGAGATGATCGGCTTTGCCACGCCGAGGGACGCCGTCATCGCCATCAGCTTTTCTCCTTACGCGCCGGCGACCATCGAAGAGACGCGTTCCATTTCCGAACAGGGCGTGCCGATCGTCGCCATCACCGACTCGTCGTTCTCGCCGCTGGCCCAGTTCGCCGAGGTCTGGTTCGAGGTCGCCGAGGCCGATTTCGCCGGCTTCCGCTCGCTGTCGGCGACCATGGCGCTGGCCATGGCGCTGACCGTCGCAGTCGGCGAGAAGCGGCGCGACACGGGCCGCAAGCGCAAGGGCTGAACGGCTTGGCCTGCAGTCTTTTTCGGCTAGGGAATGCTCATTCCATCTTGACTACAGATTGGAATTATTATTTCATAATTCAGGCGTCACGCTGCCGCTCGCGCGTGTACCCCAAAACGGGGTTGCTCAAGACAATAAGGCCGATGGGAGGTTCGAATGGGCGAAGCCGTGGAAGCGAAAGCGCTCGACGTCATCACCATCGGTCGCGCCTCGGTCGATCTCTATGGCCAGCAGATCGGCTCACGGCTGGAGGACATCACCTCCTTCGCCAAATCGGTCGGCGGCTGCCCGGCCAACATCTCCGTCGGCACCGCCAGGCTCGGCCTGCGCTCGGCGCTGCTCACCCGCGTCGGCGACGAGCAGATGGGCCGCTTCATCCGCGAGCAGCTCAAGCGTGAAGGCGTCTCGGTCGATGGGCTGAAGACCGACAAGGAGCGGCTGACCGCGCTGGTGCTGCTCTCGGTCGAGGACGAAGGCGTCTCGCCGATGATCTTCTACCGCTCCGACTGCGCCGACATGGCGCTGGCTGAGGAGGATATCGACGAGGCGTTTATTGCCTCTGCCCGCGCGATCGTCGTCACCGGCACGCATTTCTCGCGGCCTAACAGCGATGCCGCGCAGCGCAAGGCGATCCGCATCATGAAGGCCAAGGGCGGCAAGGTGGTCTTCGACATCGACTACCGTCCCAACCTCTGGGGCCTCGCCGGCCATGCCGAGGGCTTCGAGCGTTACGTCAAGTCGGACCGCGTCTCGGCCCAGCTGAAGACGGTGCTGCCGGATTGCGACCTGATCGTCGGCACCGAGGAGGAGATCATGATCGCCTCGGGCGCCGACGATTGCCTGAGCGCGCTGAAGACCATCCGCTCCTTGTCCTCGGCCACCATCGTGCTCAAGCGCGGCGCCATGGGCTGCATCGTCTATGACGGGCCGATCAGCGACGACCTCGAGGACGGCGTCGTCGGCAAGGGCTTCCCGATCGAGGTCTACAACGTGCTCGGCGCTGGCGATGCCTTCATGTCGGGCTTCCTGCGCGGCTGGCTCGGCGGTGAAAGTTTTGCCACGGCTGCGACCTGGGCCAATGCCTGCGGCGCCTTCGCGGTGTCGCGCCTGCTCTGCGCGCCGGAATATCCGACCTTCGAGGAATTGCAGTACTTCCTCAAGCACGGCAGCAAGCATCTGGCGCTGCGCAAGGACGAGGCCATCAACCACATCCATTGGGCGACGACGCGCCGGCGCGATGTTCCCTCGCTGATGGCGCTCGCCTGTGACCATCGAATCCAGCTCGAGGACGTCGCCGCCAAGGCCGGTGCCGATGTCGCGCGCATCGAGGATTTCAAGGTGCTGACCGTCAAGGCGGCGGCCAGGGTCGCCGCCGGCCGCGCCGGTTACGGCATGCTGCTCGACGAGAAATACGGCCGCGACGCCATGTTCGAATTCGCCCGCCATCCCTTCGCCTGGCTTGGCCGTCCGGTCGAGCTGCCGGGCTCGCGACCGCTGCGCTTCGAATTCTCGCAAGACATCGGCTCGCAGCTAATCGACTGGCCGGTCGAGCACTGCATCAAATGCCTGTGCTTCTACCACCCGGACGACCCCGAGGCGCTGAAGCTAGAGCAGCAGCAGAAGCTGCGCAGCCTGTTCGAGGCCGCGCGGAAAGTGGGCAGGGAGCTTCTCGTCGAGATCATCGCCGGCAAGCACGGCAAGCTCGACGACACCACCATTCCGCGCGCGCTGGAGGAACTCTACGCGCTGGGCATCAAGCCCGACTGGTGGAAGCTCGAGCCGCAGGCATCCGCAAGCGCCTGGGCCAAGATCGAGGCGGTGATCGTCAAGAACGATCCATGGTGCCGCGGTGTCGTGC
>NZ_RZOT01000464.1:0-4912 GCF_003999085.1 Mesorhizobium sp. M4A.F.Ca.ET.090.04.2.1 | reverse complement strand
CATCTGGGCATCCGCGCTCGCCTGCGGCACCGCGGATGCGCATGATACGCCGGATCCGGTGCTGAACCGGTCTCGGGAAATGGCGGCCAGGTACGTCAATATCGAGGTCGCCAAGGCCGAAGGCTACCAGCAGCTCTTCGAATGCACGACGCATGACGAGCACGGCACGATGGGGGTCCACTTCATCCATCCGGTCCGTGCCGGCGATGGCAAGCTCGTGCTCAGCGAGCCGGACGTGCTGACCTACGAGCCGGAGCCGGACGGCTCCATGCAACTCGTCGGCATGGAGTACATCGCCTTCGAGAAGGACTGGAAGGGCAAGGGCGTTCCCGAGTTCCTCGGCCGCACCCTGCAGCGCAAGACGACCGTGGGCGTCCATCCGGTGGACCCCTACTACGAGCTGCATGTCTGGCACTGGCGGCACAATCCGGCCGGCATGTTCGCCGACTGGAACCCCTATGTGAGCTGCGCCAACGATCAGTCCTGACGCAGCCAAGACCCGGCACCGCATCGGGAGGGTCATTGCATGGCCCTCCCGATCTGCCATCGTTCAAACAGAAGGAAACACGACAATGTCATCCCTTGAAGAACTGGAATTCACCGTCGATCGGCCCTTCGGCTGGCGCTTCTTCGTGACGGCCATCGATCGTTTCGGCGTCGGCGCCTTCGCCCGCATCATCCGCATTCGCAGGGACCGGGCGCGGCTTGACGAATTTCCGGACCACCTGCTGCGCGACATCGGCATTGATCGCTCCGAGATCGCGTTGGTCACCCGCTACGGCAGCAAGGATGGTCGCGGCTGGCTGTGGAACTGATCTGCGCGGCCGATTTCCGGTCGCCTCGGACCGATCGGCCCGAAACTGTCGACAGGCCGGAAAAGCGCTGCTAGAAGCCCGCGCCACAGACAGGATTCCACGACTTGGCAGAAGACATCGAAAACGCGGTATCGCGCCGTCGCACCTTCGCGATTATCGCCCACCCCGACGCCGGCAAGACCACGCTCACCGAAAAGCTGCTTTTGTTCGGCGGCGCCATCCAGCTTGCCGGTGAGGTCAAGGCCAAGAAGGACCGCATCCAGACCCGGTCCGACTGGATGAAGATCGAGCGCGAGCGCGGCATTTCGGTCGTCACCTCGGTGATGACCTTCGAGTATGACGACAATGTCTTCAACCTGCTCGACACGCCCGGCCACGAGGATTTCGCCGACGACACCTATCGCACGCTCTCGGCGGTCGATTCCGCCGTCATGGTCATCGACGCCGCCAAGGGCATCGAGCCGCGTACGCTGAAGCTGTTCGAGGTCTGCCGGCTGCGCGATATCCCGATCATCACCTTCGTCAACAAGATGGACCGCGAGAGCCGCGATCCGTTCGAAATACTCGACGAGATCGAGCAGAAGCTGGCGCTGGACACCGCCCCGGTCACCTGGCCGATCGGCCGCGGCAAGACTTTTTCGGGCACCTATCACCTGGCGCTGAACGCCGTACGCAAGAGCGACGACGAGAAGGAGCGCACGCCGGTCAACGGCCCCGATTCCAACCGCGTCGCCGGTCTCCTGCCGGAGAACGAGCGCAACGACTTCATCGAGGAATTGGAGCTGGCGCGCGAGGCCTGCCGCCCGCTCGATATCGACGCCTTCCGCGAGGGCCATCTGACCCCGGTCTATTTCGGCTCGGCGCTGCGCAATTTCGGCGTGCGCGACCTGATCGAGGCGCTCGGCGCCTTCGGGCCGCCGCCGCGCGCGCAGGAGGCCGACAGCCGCAAGGTCGAAGCGACCGAGGAGAAGATGACCTCCTTCGTCTTCAAGATCCAGGCCAACATGGATCCCAACCACCGCGACCGCATCGCCTTCGTGCGCGTCTGCTCCGGCAAGCTGGAGCGCGGCATGAAGGCCAAGCTGGTGCGCACCGGCAAGCCGATGAGCCTGTCGGCGCCGCAGTTCTTCTTCGCCCGCACCCGCGTTACCGCCGACGAGGCCTTCGCCGGCGACGTCGTCGGCATCCCCAACCACGGCACGCTGCGCATCGGCGACACACTCACCGAAGGCGAAGAAATCCTGTTCCGCGGCGTGCCCAATTTCGCGCCGGAAATCCTGCGCCGGGTGCGCCTCGGTGATGCCATGAAGGCCAAGAAGCTGAAGGAGGCGCTGCACCAGATGGCCGAGGAGGGCGTCGTGCAGCTGTTCTCGCCCGAGGACGGCTCGCCGGCCATCGTCGGTGTCGTCGGCGCCCTGCAACTCGACGTGCTGAAGGAGCGGCTGAACATCGAGTACACATTGCCGGTCGATTTCGAGATGTCGCGCTTTTCCGTCTGCCGCTGGATCTCGGCCGACGACAGGGCCGAGGTGCAGCGCTTCGTCGAAGCGCATCGCGGCGACATCGCCCGCGATCTCGACAATGATCCGGTCTTCCTCGCCCAGCACACCTTCTCGCTCAACTACGAGGCCGAGCGCTGGAAGGCGATCCGCTTCGCCGCGGTGAAGGACTATCAGGTCCGCGACAAGGCGGCGTGACGGCGGGTCCCTTGGCGCGCCGACACGATGCCAGGCCGGTCACGGTCCCCATATGCGCAAAAACAAATACTTGGAGCAGGTCGACGATTCTGTCGGATGTTCTGGGATTTCCATTGTCATCTGATCGGTCCATAACAACCGCGGTGCATCGCCGAAGCGCGATGCTGTTGTGATGCGAAGGGGAGGTTTCGTGTTTTCGACAACCGGGAGTTCAAACAAGGGGCCCGAAGCAGCAGCCCCGGAAATCCAGCTCCCTCCGCCGCGGTTGCGTTACAAGGTCACGGGCACCGACGCCAGCGACTGGTTCATGGAGTCGGGGGCAAAGTCCTTGCGCGATCTGGAGCGGGCCTTGGCGTCCATCCGAAAGTCGTACGGGGATTTCAACGATATCCTCGAGTGGGGTTGCGGCTGCGGCCGCATTTTGCGGCATCTGCCCGTGCCCGCCTTGCCTCGCAAGCTGTACGGAAACGAGATCGACGCCGAAGCGATCGAATGGGTTTCGGCGCATATGCCGTGGATTGAGACGAGCCTTACGCAAGGCCTGCCTCCGCTTCCATACGGCGATGGCTCATTCGACCTGATCTTCAACCACAGTGTGATGTCGCATCTTGATGCGGACTACCAGGATGCCTGGCTTGCGGAGTTGGCGCGCGTCCTTCGCCCGGGCGGTGTTGTCACGCTCACGGTTCACGGACAGCATGCATTCGATCAGTTTTTCGGAGGGATTCCGCCGGAGTCGCCGCTTCGCGAGCAGGTTGCCGACATCTTCTATACACGAGGGCTTTTCTTTACCAAGGATGACCAGTGGGGCGCCGACTTCCCCGACTTCTACCACTCCGCCTTCCACAGCGTGCGGTATGTATTCGATCATTGGTCGAAATTTCTGCGTGTCTGCCAGTATATCCCGCGTGGTGCGCTCGATTATCAGGACATGGTGGTTCTACAAAAGCTGTAGTGATCGATCTCTTTCGGCAACAGCAACAACCGGCAAGCGCAGGCAGGCCGACGGCAAACTCAGGAGAGTCCGATAGTATGAGCAGGCGGGAAGACGCCACCCTATCGGCGGGCTACGACAGTTGGCGGCAATCCAGGCTGGCCGAAAGGATGGCGTTGGCCGGCCAGCAGCGCATGTGGAATCACTTGATTACCGTGTTGATCCATGACGCGGCTTCGGCGAGCCGCGAGACCCTGTCGCATACGCTCTCTTCGCTGCTTGGTCAGACCTATCGCAATATCGAGATCGTGGTTGCCGGTGTCCACGAGATCGACTTGCCGGATGTGGACGACTTTACAAGCCTGCGTGGCCTGTTCGCGGAGCCGACGCTCGATGCGCTGAACGTGTTGTCGGATCCGGCGCACGATCATCTGTGGCGCGGCAGTCATTTGGTTTTCGCGGCCGCTGGCACGACGTTCGATACGGATGCCTTCGCTCTCCTGAATCGCATGCTTTCACCGTTGCGCGGGACACCGATGCCGGACCTGATCGTCTGCGATCACGATCGCCGCGATGCCGGGGCGGTCCCGCAGCCTTGTTTTCTGCCAGGCTGGGACCCTGATCTGATTGTTTCAATGGATTATGTCGGCACGGCCTTCATGGCTTCGCGAAAACTCATCTTCTCCCAGCGCTCGGCCGAGCGCCCGAATTCCCTGCACGGTTGGCTCCGCACCCTGGCGAGTGGGCCTCTCGCGGTCGGTCATCTCACCGAGACCGTCATGCATCTTCCCACTGCTTTGCCGCGTCCTTCGGCGGAACCAGCGGATATGCGTCTCCCTCGGCCTCGGTCCGTGGCGATCGTTATTCCCAACCGTGACCAGCCCAAACTGCTGAAGCGTTGCGTGGGGTTTGTGAAAGCCTTGGAGAACCTTTCGCCCGAGCTCGTCATTGTGGATCACGCAAGCACCGACCCGGCTACGCTGGCACTCTACGCGGAACTCCAGGAGAAGCACGGCGCCCGTATCGTCAGGGTCCATGGCCGCTTTAATTTCTCTCGCATGGTCAATATGGGCGTGGCGGCCGCGACCGCGGACGTTGTGGTCCTGTTGAACAATGATGTCGAGATCACACACCCTCGTCAGTTGGAATTGATGGTTGCGCACGCCATGCGCCCCGAAGTCGGTGTCGTCGGAGCCCGCCTGTTGTACCCGGATGGCTCGGTGCAGCATGCGGGCATTGTTCTGCAACCCGGCTCGCACAGCGAGCATCCCGTGCTGGCGCAGCATGTGTTGCGGGGCGCGCCGGGAAATGCGGACGGCTATCTGCATGCCATGCGCACCGTGCGTAATTATCAGGCCGTGACGGGCGCCATCGTCGCCTCGCGGCGAACCGTTTTCCATGAGATCGGCGGGTTTGATGAGGTCTGCCTGCCTGTTGAATACAAAGATGTCGACCATTGTCTTCGT
>NZ_RZOT01000463.1:0-4941 GCF_003999085.1 Mesorhizobium sp. M4A.F.Ca.ET.090.04.2.1 | reverse complement strand
AGCGTCACCGGAGCGGTGATGTCGACGCCCCTGGAATTGCGGCGGCCGGCGCCGAAGATCCCGGCGGGACGGGCGATCGCCGGATTGGCGGCCGGCCCCTGCGTCTCGACCGTTTCCAGCGGGTCGCGGGCGATGTCTTCCGGTTCCACCTCCTCGTCGGTGAGCTGGTGGACGAAGGAGGAGTTGGCGCCGTTTTCCAGCAGACGGCGCACCAGATAGGCGAGCAGGTCGGAATGCGCGCCGACCGGCGCATAGATGCGGCAGCGGGCGCCTTCGGCCTGGCGCACCGTCTCGTGCAGCGCCTCGCCCATGCCGTGCAGCCGCTGGAACTCGAAAGAGTCGCGATCCTTGGCCATCGACAGGATGGCGGCCACCGTGTGCGCGTTGTGGGTGGCGAACTGCGGATAGATGCGATCGGTCATCGACAGCAGCTTCTTCGCGCAGGCCATGTAGGACACATCGGTGTTGGTCTTGCGGGTGAAGACCGGATAGCCGGCGAGCCCCAGTGTCTGCGCCCGCTTGATCTCGGTGTCCCAATAGGCGCCCTTGACCAGCCGCACCATGATGGTGCGGTCGTACTTTTTCGCCAGCGCGTGGAGCCAGTCGATGACGAAGGCCGCGCGCGGCCCATACGCTTGCACCACCACGCCGAAACCGTTCCAGCCGGCAAGCTCCGGCTCGGCCAGCACGCGCTCGATGACGTCGAGCGACAGATCGAGGCGGTCCGCCTCCTCGGCGTCGATGTTGAGCCCCATGCGCGAATGCCGCGCCGCCAGCGCCAGCGACAGCAGCCGCTCGGCCATCACCGGCAGCATCGTCTCCTTCTGCGCCACTTCGTAGCGCGGATGCAGCGCCGAAAGCTTGACCGAAATGCCGTGGTTGTTGCGGATGTCCGGCCCGTTGGAACCGGAATCGAGTGAGGAGATCGCGTCGGCATAGGCCTTGTGATAGCGCAGCGCGTCGGCCTCGGTGCGGGCCGCCTCGCCCAGCATGTCGAAGGAATAAAGATAGCCCTTCTGCGTCATCGGCCGGCCGCGCTTGACGGCCTCGGCGATGGTGCGGCCGAGCACGAACTGCTCGCCCATCTCGCGCATGGCGGCCGCCACCGCCTTGCGGATAACGGGTTCGCCCAGCCGGCGCACCATGGCGCGCAGCGTGCCCTCGATGCCGCCCTCGCCCTCGTCCAGCACGCGCCCGGTCAGCATCAGCGCCCAGGTCGAGGCATTGACGAAGATGGAGCTCGAGCTGCCCGAATGCGCCGACCAGTCGTGCGGCGCGATCTTGTCGGCGATGAGATCGTCCATCGTCTCGGCGTCGGGCACGCGCAGCAGCGCCTCGGCCAGGCACATCAGCGCGACACCTTCCTTGGTCGATAATCCGTAAGCCGAGAGGAACACTTCCATTAGCCTCGGATCGGTCGAGCCGCGCACCGCGCGCACCAGATCGGCGGCGCGGGCCGAGATCGCCTTGCGGTCATCCGCCGAAAGCCCCGCACCGTCGGCGAGCCGCTTCACCGCGGCGTCCTCGTCGGGCAAGTAGTTGGCACGGATCTGCTGGCGGATGGCATCGAGCGCGGGCATGGCTGTCCTATCTAGCGAGCTTAAGGGAGCGGGCCGGCGGTCACCGGACCGAATGGCGCAAGCTAGCACAATTGCCGTTTTCGGTCGGTCCAAAGAAATCGACATGCCAGTTCCAATGAACTATGATCTGCCGCGACCTTCTCGCCATTTAGACTGTGAATTCGATCATCGAAGACCAATTGGACCGCATCGACCGCAACATCCTTTCGGCACTGGCGCGCGACGGGCGGCTTTCCATGTCTGAGCTGGCCGGCAAGGTCGGCCTGTCGAAGACGCCGGTGCAGGCGCGCGTCAAGCGCCTGGAGAAGGACGGTTACATCAGGGGTTACCAGGCGATCATCGATCGCGAGCGCATGGGAGAAGGCCATGTCGCGTTCGTCCAGGTGAAATTGTCGGACACCCGCTCGGCCGCGCTCGACGCCTTCAACCGCGCCGTGCAGGCGGTGCCGGAGATCGAGCAATGTCATATGATGGCGTCGAGCTTCGACTATCTGTTGAAGGTCCGCACCACCGACATCGCCGCCTACCGCCGGGTGCTGGGCGAGCGCATTTCGGCGCTTCCCCATGTCGCCCAGACTTCCACCTTCGTGGCGATGGAGACGGTCAAGGACCGCTAGCTCATTCTGACAGCGTCTTCAGGAACGCCACCAGCGCCGCGCGCTCGCGGTCTGAAAGCTCGACGGGGTGGACCTCGGAAACACCTTCGACGCTCGCCGGCGCCTTCGAATAATGCTCGACCACCTCTTCGAGCGACGCAAACTGTCCGGCATGCATGTAGGGCGCGCGCGCAGCGGCGCCTCGGAGCGACGGCGTCTTGTAGGCGCGCACCAGGTCCGGCCCGCCCTTCACCATGAAGCGCAGCTCGCGGCACGCGTTGTCGTCGCCGTCGCGGAACTTGCCTAAGCAGTTGAACGGATCGGCCTCGACCTGCACCACGGCATCGATGCGGCCGCGATCCGGCGGCAGGTCCTTGACCGGCGGCACGCCGGTATTGTGGAAAGAGTTGTCAGTGAAACGCGGGCCATTGTGGCAGGTCACGCAATTAGCCTTGCCGATGAACAGTCTCAGCCCAAGCATCTCTTCGGGCGACAGGGCGTCGTCCCCTTGTGGCTCGGCGCCAGATGCCAGATCGATGGCGAAACGGTCGAAGCGCGTCTGCGGCGGCTCGATCGACCGCTCGAAAGCGCCGATCGCCTTGCCGATATTGGCAAAGACGCGGTTGACGTCCTCGACCTTGCTGACGGGCATGGCGGCCCAGGCCGCCTTCTCCGCATCCGTGCCGAGCGGGCTGGCATTGGCGGGCACAGTGGAGAGATCGGGCAGCGGCCCGAAGATGCGCTCGTAGCGCTCGCCGAAGCGTTTCTTGATGTAATGCGCGAAAGCGGCGCGGTTTCCGCCATGCTCGAGCGGGTTTTCGAGCGGCGTCAACGCCTGCGCCCACAGGCTGTCGCGCCGCCCGTCCCAGAAGAACCAGGGATCGCGCGCCACGCCTGCCAGCGGCATGGTGCGTCGGTTGGTGCGGCCGATGCCGACCGCTTGCGGCAGGTCGTCCTGGAACTGGCGATCGATCTTGTGGCAAGTCGAGCAGGACACGGTGCCGTCGCGGCTCATGCCCTGGTCGAAGAACAGCGTCGAGCCCAGGGCCGCGGCCGCCGGCACATCGGCGAAGCGATTGGTGGTGTCGGGCTTCAGCGGCGGCAGCGTGTTCAGCGCCAGCGAGGCAATGACCTTCTTCTCGGCATCGGAAACCTGCGGCTTGCCGCAGCCGGCAAGCAGCGCCATGGCGACCAGTGCGACGAGAGGCAGGACTCGCAGGAGGCGCCTCATCGACCGCTCACAACACCACGTTGAAGACGACCGTATCTGAACCGGCCGCCGCCGAAATGGCCAAGCGCAGTTGCCACCAGCCGCTCATCGTGAATTTCAGCCCATCGATGCGATAGCGTCCTTCGCCGAGATAGTCGGTCGCCTGCGGGCTGGTCGGCAGGCCGTGATTGTGCTGCGGCATGCCGCCGGAAACGGCAATCGCCGCTCCCTCCACCGGATCGCCCTTGACTGTCTTCAGCGTCAGCAGCCAAGCCTGCAATTCGCCCTGCCGGACCACATCCCGCTCCGGCTGGAAGCTGGCAACGAACAGCCCGTTTGCCGAGGTCTTCGAGCGCGACGTATCGGGGCCCGACGCCGTTTGCGGAGCGGTCAGATAGACGATCGCAAGGACACCTGCCAGCAAGGCGGCCAGACCAAGACCCACGAGAAGATAACGCCATAGGGATGCCAAACCGGTTCCTTTTCCAAAGACAACGTTCCAGCGGGCGGATCGCATCCCGCCGCGACTGTGGGAAACCGCTTCTGACGCAAAAAACCGCAGCCGCCAAGCATGGCGTTGCCCATCGCAAAAAGCTACAGCAGCACCTCGTTGGTTTGTGCATGTCGTCATCCCCAAAACGCTAGACACTTTTGCGCGACATGCACGGGGAGACAGATAGATGGCTGCAAATGGCGTCGCCTCGATCGGCGAGTGCATGCTCGAACTGTCGGGCCAGGCGGGACCGAACTGGCGCATGGGCTTTGCCGGCGACACGTTCAACATGCTGTGGGCGCTGCATGCGCTGAGCGGCGAGCGGCCGGCGACTTATGTCTCGGCCTTCGGCGACGACCCGTTCTCGCAAGGGCAGATCGCCTTCTTCGCCGAAAACGGCATCGGCATCGGCCAAAGCCCTGTCATTCCAGGCGCCCGACCAGGCCTTTACGCCATCACGCTGACCGGCGCCGAACGCGCCTTCACCTACTGGCGCGCCGACGCCGCCGCCAGGCAACTGGCTTCGGACCCTGGCGCCTTGGCAAAAAGCCTTGAAAACCAGGCGCTGGTCTATTTTTCCGGAATCACTTTGGCAATTCTAGAGGAGGCTTCGCGCAAGACATTGCTCAATGCGGTGGCCAAGGCGCGGGCGGCTGGTTCGCGCGTCGCATTCGACCCCAACTACCGGCCGCTGCTCTGGCGCAGCCGCGAGGAGGCGCAAGCGGCAATCACCGAAGCACTTGCCGTCACCGACATCGCGCTGCCGACCTTTCCCGATGAGCAGATGCTGTTTGGCGATGCGACACCACAGGTGACCGCCGGCCGGCTCGGCCGACTTGTCGGCGAGGTCGTCGTCAAGAATGGCGAGGACGCGGCGCTGATCGCCGTCAAGGGTGCCTTCCAGCCGGTTCCGGCCGTGCATGTCGCGACGCCAGTCGATACCACCGGTGCCGGCGATTCCTTCAATGGCGGCTATCTCGCCGCCCGGCTTGCCGGTCATGCCCCCGCCGACGCGGCGCTGCGCGCGCATCGCGTTGCCGCCGCGGTCGTGCAGGTGCGCGG
>NZ_RZOT01000462.1:0-4946 GCF_003999085.1 Mesorhizobium sp. M4A.F.Ca.ET.090.04.2.1 | reverse complement strand
TGCTGATCGCGCTCCTGGCGCTGCCCTTGCTTGCAACCCCGTTTCGCCTGCAGGCGGCCGCGGCACTGCTGTTCGCCATCGCCAGCTTCGCCACGACGCTGAGCGCGCTACCCAGGCTGTGGCCGGTGCAGGCGGACGCCAAACCGGCCGACCAGATCGTCTACAGCCTGCTGCAGATGAACCTGCGCTACGACAATCCGACGCCGAAGAAAGTGCTGTCGCTGATAGGGCGGACCAATCCCGACGTGATCACCCTCGACGAGGTGTCGGAGATGTGGACGACCGAGCTTGGCTATATCACCAGCGCCTATCCCTACCGGATCCTTTGTCCCTATCCGAACGGCGTGTTCGGCGTTGCGCTGCTCTCCAGGCGTCCGTTCGTCGCGGGGACCGGGCCGCATTGCGAGCGGCGCGGGGCGATGGCGATCGCGAGCGTCGACTTCGGCGGTGTCAGCGCCGATGTCGCCGCGATCCATCTCAGCTGGCCATGGCCGCGCGAGCAGTCCTGGCAGATCGGTGAACTGTCGGAGCAGCTCGCCTCGCTTGGCGAGACGGCGATCATGGCCGGCGACTGCAACGCCGTGCCGTGGAGCGCGGCGGTGCGGCGTGTCGCGGCGCTCGGCAAGCTCACCGTCATGCCGTCGGCCGGACCGACCTGGATGTACATCAAGCTGCCGGATGTCCTGCGGCGCTTCGCCGGCCTGCCGATCGACCAGGTGTTCAGCAAGGGCGGGGTGATCATCCATTCGGCGACGCGGCTCGAAGAAACCGGCTCCGATCATCTTCCCGTGCTGGTGGAGTTTTCGCTGCGTCCGCAAGAGAACAAGCCGGACGACGAGCATGAGACGGCGCTGGCGGCCGTCAAACAACCGGGCAAGACGCTGCGCTAGCGCTGCGTTCCTTCGATCCTCAAGGCTTGATCAAGGCATCCACCAGATGCTCGACATGGCCGCCATTGCGGTGCTCGCGGGCGTCGAAGGCCCTTTGCTTCGCCTCGTATTCGGCGTAGACGGCGTTGATACGCCGTCTCGCCTCCTGGCGGGTGCCGGTGCAAAACCAGTTGTCGGCAAGCTTGAGCCGACGGACCGACTTCGCGGTGGCCTGCATCATGCGCCTGGCGATGCGGCCATGCGTCTCCTCATGCGCACGGACGCCGGCGAAGAACCGCTTCCAGCGGCGTTCGAGCGCGGCACTGGCCGGCTGCGCCAGACGCGGATAGGTGTAGGTGAGGTCGAGCACGCCGTCGGCCTGCCGCAGGTGGCAGACTCCATCGGTGCGGCTGATGGCGAGGTCCCAATTCACCGTATAGGCGGTGTCGGCGATGGCGCGGGTCATGAAGCCATGCTTGGGGCCGTTGCGGTCCATCGCCGCGACCAGGGCCACGCCTGTTGTACCTGATATCTCGTAGGTGCGCGTCTTGACCAGCAGCTTGGTGCCGGCCGATGCTATGGGGCTGAAACTGCACAGGACGCCAATCGCCGCAAGGCATGCCAGAACCGAAACGCGCATGGCCTTCCTCCACTCGTCAGGGAAGGGAAACACAAGCGCGCCGCGGTTTCAACAGGCCCGTTACATGCCCCGATAGACTGGCCCCTCGCCGGCTTTTGTTTGAGCGGCGGTCGAGACGGCCGGGTCAGGCGTCTGCCTGTCTCACATGCCCTGATAGACCGGGCCTTCGCCGCCTTGTGGCGGCACCCAGTTGATGTTCTGGTTGGGGTCCTTGATGTCGCAGGTCTTGCAGTGGACGCAGTTCTGCGCGTTGATGACGAAGCGCACGTCCTTGGCCGACGGATCGGCAGCGGCGTTGCCGTCCTTGTCGACCCATTCGTAGACGCCGGCCGGGCAGTAACGCGTCGAGGGTCCGGCAAAGACATCGTGCTCGGAGCGCTGCTGCAGTGCCGCGTCGCCGACGATGAGGTGGACCGGCTCATTTTCCTCGTGATTGGTGTTGGACAGGAACACCGAGGAGAGCCGATCGAAGGTCAGTACGCCATCCGGCTTCGGATAGGCGATCTTTTCATATTTTGCAGCCGGCTCCAGCGTCGCGTAGTCCGCCTTGCCGTGCTTCAGCGTGCCGAAGGGCGAGAGGCCGAACAGCGTGTTCAGCCACATGTCGAGGCCACCGAGGCCGACGCCGATGATGGTGCCGAAGCGCGACCACAGCGGCTTGACGTTGCGCACCTTCTTCAAATCCTTGCCGATGTCGGTCGCCCGCCACGCAGCCTCGTAGGAGGAAAGCTCGTCATTGGCGCGGCCGTCGGCGATCGCTTGCGCGACATGCTCGGCCGCCAGCATTCCCGATAGCACCGCATTGTGCGAACCCTTGATGCGCGGCACGTTGACGAAGCCGGCAGCACAGCCCATCAGCACGCCGCCAGGGAAGGACAGCTTCGGCACCGACTGCCAGCCGCCTTCGGTGATGGCGCGTGCGCCATAGCCGATCCGCTTGGCGCCCTCGAAGGTCCCCTTGATCGCCGGGTGCGTCTTGAAGCGCTGGAACTCCTCGAAGGGCGACAAATACGGGTTTTTGTAGTTCAGGTGGACGACGAAGCCGACCGCCACCTGGTTGTCCTCGAGGTGGTAGAGGAAGGAGCCGCCGCCGGTCTTCATGTCGAGCGGCCAGCCAAAGGAATGTTGCACCAGGCCAGGCTTGTGGTTCTCCGGCTTGACCTGCCAGAGTTCCTTCAGGCCGATGCCGAACTTGGCCGGCTCACGGCCGTCGGCGAGCTTGTATTTGGCGATCAGCTGCTTGGCGAGCGAGCCGCGCGCGCCCTCGCCGATCAGCACATATTTGCCCATCAGCGCCATGCCGGGCGCGAAGGACGGACCATGCGTGCCGTCCTTCTCGACGCCCATGTCGCCGGTCACCACGCCGGTGACGGCGCCGGCATCGTTGTAGAGCAGGCCGGCGGCGGCAAAGCCCGGATAGATCTCGACGCCGAGCGCCTCGGCCTTGGTCGCCAGCCAGCGGCAGACATTGCCGAGCGAGACGATGTAGTTGCCGTGATTGTTCATCAGCGGCGGCATCAGGATATTGGGCAGGCGGAAGGAGCCGGCCGGACCGAGCACCAGGAAATGATCATCGGTCACCGGCGTCTTGAACGGGTGGCCTTCCTCCTCGCGCCAGCCCGGCAGCAGCCGGTCGATGCCGATCGGGTCGACGACGGCACCGGACAGGATGTGGGCGCCGACCTCGCCGCCCTTCTCCAGCACGACGACGGAAAGCTCGGGATTGACCTGCTTCAGACGGATCGCCGCGGCAAGGCCAGCCGGACCAGCGCCGACGATGACCACGTCGAATTCCATGCTCTCGCGTTCGATATCGCTCATCGACCCCTCACTGGCTTGCCGCGCTTTCCCGCATTGTGCTGGCTCATGCGCTGCATAGCGCATCAATTCGCGACGGGAAACCGGCGCTTAACGGACAAAGCCGATTTCGACAAAAAGTCGCGCCCGGCCGGGAAGAACCATTTCTCCCGGCGTTTTTCAATTGTTCGACGGCTTGCTTATCGGCAATACTTCGCGCCATGCGCACGCCTGAGCCATCCGGCTTCTCATTGACGCGCTTTTTCTCGACGCCCGGCCGGCTTTGCCGGGCGGTTCTTCCGCTCCTTCCATTGCTGGCCCCGGCTGCCCATGCCGATCCGCAAAAGGTCTGGGCAACCGGCGCCTATTCCTTTTCCGACGAACTCGGCGGCTTTCACATCACTGGCGCCTCTGGCATCGGCACCAAGGAGGATCCGATCGTCATCACCGAAGAGCTGAATTCGGCGACACCGGTGACGCTGACCATCCGCACCACCAAGCCGATCGAGGCATTCGGCAAGGCCGGCGAGGTCGCCAACGGCATCATTTACATGCGCATCGAGACGCTCAACAACAGCGGCCAGGCCTGGGTGGAGTTCCAGTTCGAGCTACAGGAGATCCTCGACCAGCCGAGCGTATTCGGCGATGGCCTGTCCTTCGACCAGCGCAATAAGTCGCCCGACAACATCGTGGCGAGCAACTTCGCCGAGTTCGACCGCGATTTCGAACCCTATGACCGGCTTTTGTTCAAGAACGGCAAGATCGACCCGCTGATGACGGGCAGCTTCGAATTCCTGATCACCGACTACACGCCGCGCTGGACGTTCTATCTGGTGCAGGATCCGCGGATACCGACGGGCTGACAAACTCACCGAGGTTGCAAATCGCCGCCGCGCGGACGATGGTGGCAGCATGATCGCCGCCTTCCCCAACACCCCTGCCGAAATCGCCGAGCTGCTCGCCTTCTATGCCAGCGCCGGCGTCGATGAGGCGCTGGAGGACGCGCCCATCAACCGCTTCGCCGACGTCCAGCCGAAGCAAGCCGAGCGCGCTCAGGCACCGGCCGCGCGCGAAAGCCGGTCCCAGGAACGGCCGGCACCGGAGCCAGGCCGCGACGCAACCAGAGCGCCAGAGCGACCAACGGCAGCGCCCGGGCTGGACGCAAGCAAGGTGCCGGATGCGCCGGCGCGCACCGCGCCCGCCGTCGCGGCAGTACCCGACGAGGCGCAGGCGCTGCTCGCGCGGCAGATGGCTGCCAGCGCCTCCACGCTCGACGAGCTGCGTCAGCACATGGCGGCCTTCGACGGCTGCAATCTCAAATTCACCGCTAAAAACCTGGTCTTCGCGGACGGCAATCCCAATGCCGAGCTGATGCTGGTTGGCGAAGCGCCGGGCCGCGATGAGGACCTCGAAGGCCTGCCCTTCGTCGGCCGCTCCGGGCGCCTGCTCGACCGCATGCTGGCGGCAATCGGCCTCGACCGCACGTCGGCCTATATCGCCAATGTCATCCCCTGGCGGCCGCCGGGAAATCGCACGCCGACGCCGCACGAGACCGAGATCTGCCGGCCGTTCATCGAAAGGCAGATCGAGTTGGTCAATCCGAAGCTGCTGGTCAGTCTCGGCGGCCCCTCGGCCAAGAC
>NZ_RZOT01000461.1:0-4962 GCF_003999085.1 Mesorhizobium sp. M4A.F.Ca.ET.090.04.2.1 | reverse complement strand
TGTGGTCATAGGCCGGCAATTCGCCCAGCCGTCGCGAACTGGAGCCGTAGGTCGCCATCTCGCCAGCGAGGCCGGCAAGCTCGAGGTAGAGCTCGGCCGGGTGAAAGACGTCCTGCGTCAGCATGTGCGCCAGCCGCGGGCGCGCCGCGTTGGCAAGGTGCAGCATCAACAGGTCTTCGACACTGCGCCCTGGTCCGCCCATCACCATCTTGCCATGCGCCTCGGCGATCTGGTCGAGGCCGGTGACGACTTCCAGAAGCAATTGCCGGTACCAGGCCACCGCACCCGTGATCAATGTCGGCGGCAGGAACGTCTCGTCCAGCGAGACGCCACCATCGGCCCGCACGCCTTTGACATCGGCGACGGGCAGGGCGGTGTAGCCGCCAACCGACTTGCCCGGCGCAAGCAACAGCGCCTGCGGCCGGGCAATCTCGATTTCCTCGGGGTCCGAACCTCCTTGCACCGCGTCGCGGACCGAGACGATCCGCCCGTGATAGCGCGCGCCGGTGGATGCGGCGTGCGCCGGATCGAAGCCGACGCCTCCGGGAGGTTCGAGCGGCAGCGCGATCAGCACCGGCCCTGCGCCGGTGTCGGCCGTGACCGGCAAGGGTCGCGGCGCATCCATCATCTCGGGAATGGAGAAGGGAGTTCCATCGGGGAATATACCCCGCGCCGACAAGATGGCGATCTGGCCGGCGTCGAGCAACGACTGATCCAGGGTAAGCTGCTGGAAGCCGAACGTATGCAGTTGCCCGGCCCGCAAGGCGCCGCGCACCGTTGCCTCGAGGAACCGGTCCTGCTGCTGGAAATGCTGGGTCCGCAGAAACAGTCCCTCAGACCATAGCACCCTGTTTGCATCGCTCATGCCGTTACTCTCTGCACGGAGCCACTTCCTGTCTCGCCCTGTCTCGCCGCTAGGCGGAGATACCGCCGCCGCCGAGCGTCACGTTGATGGTGAATTTGGATCCAGGCGAGACCGACTTGGTCGTTCGCCAGCTCCTCCCACCAGGTTCGCGGATCAGCGCGACGAAACCGAGCGCCGTCGCGTTTGGTTCGACCGTGATGGTCTTGGCCGCGGTCTTTCCCGGCGCGACGGAGATGGTGTCGGATCCGATGAGGTCGGCCCCGAGCGCGGACCCTGCATCGCCCTGCAGCGCGAAATAGTCGGCCGAATTGAACTTGCCAGTGCTGCTCAGCCGCATCACCAGGACCGTCACCGGCCGGTCTCCGCCGCCTGGCCCCGGGTTCATGCCGGCTCCGCCGCTCACGTTGACGGTAATCACCGATGGTTTCGGCGGACCGCTCTGGCAGGCCGAAACCAGCCCCGTGGCACCAAGGGCAATGATGAATTCGCGTCGATCGATCATGTCTCACTCCTCCTCATATGCATCCCTAAAATCAGCGCCGACTTCGCCAAGGAAGGTCTTTTCAGCGCTCTCGGCGATCTCACGGTGGCGTTTCCGGTAGAGTTCCCACAGCTTGGCGCCGCGCCCACCCGAAAGCAGCGTGCCGATCGCGGAATTCGACTTCAGCTCATCCTCGATCGCCGCCGGGTCGAAGCGGTCGACCATCTGGCGAAGCGCCGCCTGCACGCCGCGCCAGGCGCGCACGTGATGCTGCGCCAGATCGCGGACCGCGTCCGAGATCGCCGCCTCGCCATCAAGAAAGCCGGGGCTGCGTTCGCCAAGGATGGTTACGATGGCATCGTCGACCGTCGGCAGGAACTTGAGCGGATTGACCTCGGAGGCGCCAACCATCGTCTGGGCGACACGCGCGTTTCCCTTTTCCTCCGAGCGCTTGCGCAGAAGCTGCATCAGCCCTTCCATCATCAGCCGGTACTCCCGCCCGAACTTCTCCATCTCGGCGATCGCGTCGCGGCCGGCGAGATCGGCTTCCTCGACGCCCATGCCGCGCAGGAAGGCGGCGCGAAGCGCCATGTCCGAGTGCGACTGCGACGGGGCCGCCGGCGGCTGACGGACCGGTCGCGGACTGGCGTCCACACGCGGCGCGGGAGGGGGCTCGGGCGCCTGCGCCGGCAAGTCCCATGGGTTCGCTGGTTGCGGTCTTTCGGCGACGCGCTCGCGCTGGCCCGCCGGCCATTCGCCATGCGCCGGAGCGGCCGGCCCGAAACCGAAATCGTCCTGGATGGGCGACGGCTTTGCCGGAGCGGATTCGGCCGCGCCGTTGAGGGAGGGCACAGGATCGAGGCTGAACGGATCGTCGAAGGCCTGAGAGCTGCCCTGGTTCACGTTGGCGCGTGCGAACGCCCCCGGCAGCGGTTGCTCGAACGGGTCCGGCAGGTCGGACGGACGCGGTCGCCGCGGCTCTTCGTCGGATCTGGCCGAAAAGAAATCGTCGTTGCCGATGCTGACCGGCGCGCGAGACGCCGGCGGCGACCGTTCGGCGACAGGCTGGCTGGTGGCCGGCGGCTGCATGGCCGGCGCCTGCAGGTCGACATGGAGTATGTAGTCGCCGAGCCTCAGCCGCATGCCGCTTTGCAGGCGTGCCGACCTGCCGGCGCCGAGCGGGCTGTCGGAGTCGTTTATGAACAGTCCACTGCTCGAGGTGTCGGTGACGAAATAGCCGTCCTGCCCGCCGGTGATCTTGCAATGGGCGCGCGAGACGAACATGTCCGGATCGTCGATCTGCCAGCCGGCGTCGGCGCTGCGGCCGATCACCAGTTCGCCCTCGTCCAGCCGGGTCTGCCTTACCGCCTGGGTGCGTGGCCCTTGCTCCAGCGTCAGCAGCAGACTCATGCCGCGACCTCCGCTATCTCCGGCCGCCATCCGACGATCGTGCGCAGCCGCAGATCGTCAGCATCTCCCCTTTCGGGGGGCCGCGCAAGCCAGGCGGTCCGGCCAAGCTGGACGGTTCCGACGCGAGGCGGCGGCACGGCCTCGCGAGCGAGCACGATACGCAGGTCGACGTCGAGCGTTTCCCCGATCATGTCGCGAACCGCGTGCTTGAACAGCGTCAGCCGCCGGCTGCCCGGCAGAAACGACTTGAAGTCCTCCAGGCCGAGGGGGCCGACGCGCAGCTCGATCCTGCTCTGGCGGCTGAAAACGCGCGGGCCGATCGTCGCCCCGCGGCCGAGGGCCGCGTAGGCCTTGGCCAGGCGGCTCTGCAGCGCGGTCGGCACCGATATCCAAGCGGCGACGAACTCCTTGACCTGCACCGGCACCTTGAAGGCTTCGGCGAGATACAGGGTGAGCCGTTCCGGACCGTCGACCTGGCTGGCAAGCGAAGCGGCCTGGCGCAGCTTGACGGTGTCGAGTTCGGGGTCCTGGGTGCCGGGAAGGCCAATGCCGGCCATCGCCTCGAGCATTGCGCGGACGCGGCCGCCGACAGCGCGTTCGACCTGCACTCCCGAGTGGGCATCCGCCCAAGCCCGGTAATACAGGGCAATCATGCGATGCTGGAGGATGTTGACGAAGTCCACAAAGGTCGTGTCGCTGGTCTGCCTGGCATCGGCGCCGGTGAACCAGCGCTGCGACAGGCGATCAAGCACCCAGCGGGTCAGATGCAGCGGCAGCGGACCTTCAGGTCCCATCAGGCCGAGATTTGCAACCGTGACCCGCGCCGGCGCGTTGTCGGCGGCTTCCTGAAAGTCCACCACGTCCCTGGCCGAGAAGCTCAGGCGCACATGCTGTCCGAGTCTTGCCGGCTCGCGTTCCAACCGGCCGGAATGGCCGAATAGGCCGCCCCTGCGTTCGAGCCGGCGCAGCAGCTCGAAGAAGTCGAACGATTGGGACAGGCCCTCGCTCCGGCCCGATCCGATGCTGCCTAGATCAGGTAGCGATTGCCGGGCGTCATCGGCCATGGCACATCCTCCTGCTTCTGCAGCAGCCGCGTGCGGGTCCGCACAAAGCCGTTTATTCCGGCATGGCGGGCGAACAGCCGCGCGAGCAAGGCCGAAAGCAGCAGGGTGCTTTGTCCCGCGAGCACGGACTGGTCCACATGCAACGTTACTTCCGTGCCCCGCCCGAAGCACATCGGCCCGTCGATCTGCAGTCGTTCGATGACCGGGCGCGAGTCGATGCGCACGATCGAATGCACGTTGCGGGCGAGACCCGGATCGCCGCGGTCGGCATAGAGGTCGAGCAACGCATGGAGCGGATCGACACCGCGACCTTCCTTGGCAAGGCTGAGGAAATTGAGCCCGAGCTGGGCCACCAGCCGCCAGGCGAGATTGTCGGCCCTGGATTCACCCTCGGCGCCCGCCGGCAGCGCCGCCGGGATCGCCGGCTGCGGCGGACGCAACGCGCCGATGAGCCTGACCGCCTCGACCGGGTCGCCCGTCTCCAGCGTCAGCGTTGGATTGTCGTCGAGGATCGGCAGGTCGCGATTGGTGCAAAGCGCCATGATGTCGAGGCGCCTCAGAGGTCGGTTCGCCGGGCTTGCGATGGGACGCGAAACGGCCAGGAAGACATCGTCCCCGGTGTAGGAGGTGCGGGTCAGGCCATCGCGCCGCTCATCCTCGGTGGGCCGGCGCGGCCGGCGCTCGGTGGAGTAGACCCAGCCGCTGCCGCGGTTTTGCCCCAGGCTGAAGAGCTCGGGTATTTCGGCGTCGCTGCCCTCGCTCTCGGCGTCCTCGACCCGCGTGACCCGATAGATCTCGAAGTCGCGCGCCCGCGTACGGTCGGCATGCAGTACCTGCCGCGTCCGGCGGGGATCGAGCTCGACGATGTTGCACTCGCGCTCGAAGAGATTGATGATCGGGGTTACGAAGAGCTCGAAATCGGCGGGCGTAAGGTCGGCAAGCTCAGGTACGGGCCGCCGGAACAGGAAAATGACCTCCAGCCCTCCGTCGCATTTGCGCACCACCGGGTTCAGGCCAGAAACCCGCACATAGTGGAAGCGCTCGGGCATCATGAAATATTCCCGCAGCAGGCGGTAGCCTTCGAATGTCGGACGGGTACGCGGCATCAAGGCTTCGTCGTCGCGAATGCCGACCATTTCGGG
>NZ_RZOT01000460.1:0-4973 GCF_003999085.1 Mesorhizobium sp. M4A.F.Ca.ET.090.04.2.1 | reverse complement strand
GAGCATAACCCGAGCCGATGGTTTCGGGATTAGGCTCGATCTCACCGATGACGCCAGCAACCCCGGCCGCGATGGTTGCGGCGGCGGAGAGGTAGGGATTGGAGTCTGCACCGGGCAGGCGATTTTCCACCCGCAGGGACCCCGCGTCGTGACCGACGAGGCGAAAGCAGGTGGTGCGGTTTTCGAAACCCCATGTCAGGCCGGGTGGCGCGAAGGTGCCGGGGGCGAAACGCCGGTAGCTGTTCACCGTCGGCTGGAAGACCAGCGTCGTGTCGCCGACATAGGCCTGCAGGCCGCCGAGGAAGTGGCGGAAAGTGCGGCTGACGCCGTTCTTCTCCTTCGCGTCCCAGAACAGCGATCTGCCTGTCTTGTCCTTCAGGCTGATGTGCAGGTGGATCGACTGGCTATCCGCCTTTTCGTTCCAGCGCGGCATGAAGGTGACCGACCGGCCCTGCCGCAGCGCCAGCGCGCGGATGAAGTTCTTCAGGAGAACCAGCTGGTCGGCCGGCTCCAGGCCTTCGCCGGCGCCGATGCAAGCCTCCATGAAACCAGCGCCGATCTCCTCGTGCATCTTGGCGAGGTCGATCCTCAGCGGCTCGCACATGGCGGCCACGGCCTCGTACCACTCGGTCTGGACGACCTGGTAAAGGATCAGGTCGTGGCTTGCATGCGCCGTCGCGGTTTTCAGATTGCGGTAGCCCTTGGCCTTCGCGCTCTCCGGCGTCTCGTCGAACAGCGTGTATTCCAGCTCCATTCCGTATTTCGGCACCAGCCCCGCTTCGCCGGCACGGGCAAGAACGGATTTCAGGATCGCGCGGGGGCATATCTGCGCTGAAGCGCCGGTGTAGTTCGACAGCACCAGCAGGTCATGCCCGGCCTTCGACCACGGCAGGCGGCGGGCGGAACCGGGATCGAGCTGCAACGGGTCATCGTGGAAATCACCCTTATCGTCATTGACGCCAGGAATGATGAGCATCGCATCGGTCGGGTCCAGCGCCAGTTGCGCGGGGGCCATGCCCATGCCGTTCTTGGCAATGCCCTTGAGGCTGTTGGCCGAGACCATCTGCCCGCGCAGCAGCCCGTTGGTGTCGGTCATCGCGACCGTGGCAAAGCGGCTGGCCTGGTCGGCCAGGTAATCGTCAAGCGTCATGTTGCACCTGATTGAGGGAATGGGCGCCGATAAGTCGTGCGAGTTCGGCGAGATCGGTCTCGGGCTGTGTCGAATAGGCCTTGAGGAATACCTTGAGGCCGTTGTGCAGATAACGAGCGATCTCGGCGCGCGAGGGAGAGTGGTCCGGCATGTAGAGGGCCTGCGTGCGCGGCGCCGACAGGATCAGGCCCCATAGATCCTGCGCGGCGAGTTCGGCGTCGTCGAAGGCCAGCCGGCCGGCGCGTCGCTGGCCTTCCAGATAATCCATGATGCCGCGCAGCAGGCGGTCCGGCCCCACCTCCTGATAGGCGCGGCCGATCTCCGGAAAGCGTTGCACCTCGCCGATGATGAGCCTTGCCAGCGACAGGAGGTCCGGACGCAGCACGGTGTCGGCGTAGTCCCATGAGAATTCCAGCAGGTCCGCCACCATGCCGCGATCGGAAGGATGTTCGAAGACCGCCAGCATCTGGTCGCGCTCGCCAAGCATCATGGCCGAGAACAGCGCCTCCTTGGACTGGAAGTACTGGTAAAGCGTCGGCTTCGACAAGTTCGCCTCGAGAGCGACGGCATCCATGTTGGCGCCGGAATAGCCCATTTCGGAAAAGACCTTCAGCGCGGCTTCCAGGATGCGCCGCTCGCGCTCGATTTTGTTTTGCTGTCGGCGGGACAAGGCGGTCATCGCGGCAGTTTCCTCAGGAAGTCCAGCAGGATGCGGCTGTAGGCTGCGGGCTGCTCGACATTGCAGACATGGCCGGCATCCGCGATGGTCTCGTAGCGGATGTCTGGCCGAAAGGCCTGGTCGAGTATTCGTCCGGCAACGCCGCGGATCTCCGATGGCGACGCCAGCCGGTCGTGCTCGCCCGTCATCATCAACACCGGCATGGTCAGGCGCGAGAAATCGAAACGCTCGGAGGGATTGGTGAAGCAGACGAGCGCGTCGCGATAGGTGGCGGACGGGATCGCCGCCATCGACCGGAAGAGCTGTTCCTTCACCGCGTCGGAGGCGTTCGGCCCCGCCAGCACTTCCACCACCGTGGGAGCGAAATCGGCCGGCGTCTGGCCGGCATCCAGCGGCACCTTGCGGCTGACACGGAAGGTCTCACGCTCCTCGAGGCTTGCCTCCGACATGCCGGTGCAGCCACCCGAAAGGACCAGCCCCGCCAGCATCTCCGGGTGGCGCATGGCGAAGGAGGTGGCGATCCACGAGCCCAGGGAGAGGCCGACCAGCACCAGCCGATCGGCGCCAAGTTCTTCCTTCACGCGCAGGATGTCGTCGCAGTAGTCCCCTACGGTCGACTGCATTCGCCCGAGCGCGCTGTCGCCGTAGCCGCGCAAGTCGAGTGCCGCCGCGCGCATAACGCCGCCTGCGGCCGCGAGTTGCGGCAGCCAGTTGCCGCGCGAGCCGCCGATGCCGTGCAGGAACAGGCAGAGCGGCCCGTCGCTATCCGTCGTCGTTAGCGCGAGGCGAGGCTCGCCATCGATGACTATGTCCCGCGTGGCGGCAGAGGCGGGCAGGGGCCTTGGCTGCTCCGCCGCGTCGGTAGCGAGCGTTGTCTCCGACAGGGCGGCGATGCCCGCTTCGAAGATCGCCTTCGTGCCCTCGCAAATCGCCTGCAGACGCGGCGACGCGGCTTCGACCCGCGCGCTCCAGCGCAGCGTGCTGCCGCCATGATCGCCGGCGCCAATGGCAATGCGGCCGTCATAGGATTGCGCACCGGCAATGCCTTCGAGATGTGTGTAGGCAAGCGTGCGGTCGCTGTCGCTCAGCCAGGTGAGTTGCTCGCGATAGACGGTACCCTCCCCATGGGCGGTAAAGGCGCGGACCAGCGTGCCGCGTGCGTCGTGCTCGGCGTAGATGGTGGCGATGGCCGGGTGCCATTGTCCGCAGAAATCCGAAACGACGGACCACACCGCCTCCGGCGAGGCGGCTGAGACGCCGACGACCTCGACCGTTTCGCGCGCCATTGGCGTCTACCGGGCCGACCGCGCGGCGCCGTGCTCGCCGCGCCACAGCGACATACGGGCGCCGCCTTCATCGCCAGGGGCGGAGTCGATCTCGTCCATCTCGTAGAGCGCCAGTACCGAGAGGTAGTCCTCCATGATCTCGGATGTGAAGGGCAGCATCAGCGCGCCGCAACGGCTGTCTCGGTACATACGCTCCAGCGGCAGCGATTTCAGCATCGACTGGCCGCCGCAGGTGCGGATGGCCATCGACGTCATCTCGGCCGCGCCTTCCATGACGTTGTATTGCGCGGCGTACATGCGCAGCACCTCGCCCTTGGTCGGAAAGCCTTTCGACTCGCCGAAAGCCTGCCACCACAGCGCGCGCATGTTCGCCAGCCGGGCGTACATCTTGCCCACCGCGATACGCTTGGTCGCATACATGCGCCGATCTATCGGTGGCTGGCCGGGCACCTTGCCCTTGAGATAGTCGACCATGAAGTCGAAGGCGCCCTGCGCGACACCCATATAGGTGGGCGAAAGGGTCACCATCATGTGAGGCCAGTTGGGCAGCGTCTTGCCGAAGATGCCCCGCGGCATCAACAGGTCCAATTCGGTGACGAAGACGTCCTTGAGGATGAGGTCGCGGCTGTTGGTGCCGCGCATGCCGAGCGGATCCCAGTCGCCCTTGACGCTGAGGCCCGGCGCATCCTTGTGGACGACGAACAGCATGGTGTCCTCGTGGCGCGGCTCCCGGCCCTCGAACACCTCGGTGCAAACGATGGTGTAGTAGTCGCAATAGCCGGCCAGCGAGGCGAATTTCTTGAAGCCGTTGATCTTCCAGCCGCCGTCGACCTTGCGGCACTGCGTCTGGTTCGGCTTCGAGGTCCAGTTCTGGCCACCCTCGGAGATAGGCTGCGAATAGATCGCCTTTTCGGCGATGGCGCGGCGGAACTGGCGCTCGCGCAGCGGCGCGAATGCCGCCTTCTCCTGGGGCGTCAGGTTCGGCATATCGAACATGAAACGCGACCAAGCCATGGACGAGTTGTGCATGTTGAAGGTCAGTGCGGTGGCGCCGCAGTATTTGCCGATCTCGGCGCCGACCATGGCATACTCGAACATCGAGAAGCCCCAGCCACCGAATTCCTCCGGGATGCAGAGCCCGAGAAAGCCGTCAGCCGCCAAATCCTTGTAGTTCTCGACCGGGAAGGAGGCGTCATCGTCGATCCCCTTGGCGCGCGACGCGAATTTATCGCGGCCAAGCTCGTTGACCAGCCGCAGCTTGGCTTGCACCTGCGGGCGGATGCGGGAGAGGTCGTAGTAATCGGCAATGTCGCTCATGGTCTTCTCCGAGGGGCGTCAGGACGCCAGTTCGCCTTGCAGGAGGCCGTCCTTGACGACGACGTTCCCGTCCAGAGTTATCGTGCAGTTGCGCATCGGCAGGTCGAAATGACCGAGCGTATAGCGGCCGGCATACTGGTTGGCGCCTGTAGACCACAGGAACGATCCCGCCAGCGCGCGGAACTCCACCGCCTGCATGTCACGCTTGTCGTACATGGCGGCCGAGACCCAGCGGGCGCGCGGATGCATACCCCAGCCGACATGGCTCATGCCGTAGGCGTTGCGGTCGTTCCAGGCTTCCATGTATTCGCGAAAATGGATGGCATCGACGCCGTCGCCGTTGATGGCGGTGACGAAGTCGTCCTCGATGGTGAAGTCGATGCGGCTGGTGAGCGTCGTCTTGAACGTAAGGTTCATGTCGCCCACGTCCATGACGATCCGGCCGTTGACGCAGTTCTTTCCGGGAAAGGCGAGGCAAAGCCCGCCCGGCCAGTGCGCCACCGCGCCGGGCGTGGTGCCGAAGCCCGGCGTACCGCCGCAG
>NZ_RZOT01000045.1:0-17430 GCF_003999085.1 Mesorhizobium sp. M4A.F.Ca.ET.090.04.2.1 | reverse complement strand
AGATCGTGCACCGCGAGCCTGACCGCGGCGGTTGCCTGATCGAGCTGGTCGAGGGCTTTCTGCAAGGCGTCCATCACGCGATCCCCTTCGACTTGGCAGCGGGCTTGCTTGTGCTTTTCTTGTCAGCCGCCTTTTTGGGCGCGGCTTTCGGCGCGGCGTCGGCGGCCATGGTCGTCGCCGGGATTGCCGCCGGTTCAACGCGCGGCTGCTGGTCGGCCTTGGCGAAGTTGGGGTGCACCACTTGGCCAGCATCGGTCAGCATGGTCGCCTTGACCAGTTCGTCGTCGCGCTTGATGGCAAGCGTCTTGCTCTCCTTGTCGACCAGCGTCTCGAGGAATGCGAACAGGTTTTTGGCATAGAGCAGGGAGGCCGACGCAGCGACCCGGCCCGGCACGTTGAGATGGCCGACAATCTTGACGCCATTGGCCGTGGTCACGACCTTGCCGGCTTCCGCGCCCTCGACATTGCCGCCGCGCTCGACCGCAAGGTCGACGATCACCGAGCCCGGCTTCATTGCGGCGACCATCGCCGCCGACACCAGCTTCGGCGCCGGACGTCCGGGAATCAGCGCCGTGGTGATGACGATATCCTGCTTGGCGATGTGCTCGGCGGTCAGTGCCGCCTGCTTGGCCTGGTATTCCTTCGACATTTCCTTGGCATAGCCGCCCGCCGTCTCGGCCGCCTTGAACTCCTCGTCCTCGACGGCCAGGAATTTCGCGCCGAGCGACTGCACCTGCTCCTTCACCGCCGGACGCACGTCGGTGGCGGTGACCACGGCGCCAAGCCGGCGCGCGGTGGCGATGGCCTGCAGGCCGGCGACGCCGACGCCCATGATGAAGGCCTTGGCCGCCGGCACGGTGCCGGCCGCCGTCATCATCATCGGCAGCGCCCGGTCATATTCGGCAGCCGCATCGATCACCGCCTGGTAGCCGGCGAGATTGGCCTGCGAGGACAGCACATCCATCACCTGCGCGCGGGTGATGCGCGGCATGAACTCCATCGAGAAAGCGGTGATGCCGGCCTTGGCCATGGCGGCGACGGCCGCGTCGTTGCCGTAGGGATCCATGATGGCGATGACGGCGGCGCCCTGCTTGTAGCCCTTGAGCTCGGTGTCGGTCGGTCGGCGCACCTTGAGCACGACATCGGCCTTCGAGGCATCGGCGGCCTTGCCGATCGCGGCGCCCGCCTTGGCGAATTCCTCGTCGGGGATGCGCGAGCCGGTGCCCGCGCCTTTTTCGACCACCACCTCGAAGCCGAGGCCGGCCAGTCGCTTCACCGTGTCCGGCGAGGCAGCAACGCGCTGCTCGTTGGCGTCAAGCTCACGAGGGATGAAAACCGTCTGCCCCACCGCATGATCCTTTCGGCTGGAACCTGTCTGCGCGGGACGCCGGCCGGGGCCTCCGGCGACGTCCGAGGCAAAGGGTTTGGAAAGTCTACCGGAGAATGAAGAAGCCGGCGGCCAGGATCACGGCCCAGAGGATGACCGCCGAGAAGAAGCCGCCCACGAAGAAGCCGAAAGCCATCGAAATCATCACGGCGAGGCAAAAGAGCGAACCGTATTTGGCCAGCGCCAGGAAGCCCGCATAGGTGCGGTCATGCTCGGCATAGTCCATCTTCGCGCCCAGTTCGACAGGACCGGTCGGCGTGTGATCAGCCATAGGAATACCCCTTCGAAGACATCTTGGAGGCACATAGCGAAAAGCTGGACGCAGAGCAATGGCGCTATTGCCGCATCGCCCGGCACAACAGCCTCAAAGGAAAGTTGAAGGCGGCGGCTTGGCAGGCCCGTCAGCCGGCGAGATGCGGGAACAATCCGAGCAGGCCGGCGATGATCAGATAGAGCGCGACGATGTAGTTCAGCAGCCTGGGCATGACCAGGATCAGCACGCCGGCGATCAGCGAGATCAACGGGGTCAGCGTAAGCGCGGAAATGGTCATGTCGGGGTCCTTTCCAAAAGTGGTGATCGCCGCTCCAGGCGATACAATCTGCAGGCGGTGCCTGTCGCTCCTTACAACGCGGGCGCGCCCGGAAGGCTCCGGCCGACGCATGTCGTCCAACAAAATGTCGCGGGCTTCGGTACGGCAACAGCCGAGAAGAAGCTGCGAAGCTCAGGCCGCTTCGAAGTATTTGGCGGTGGGCAGGATGGTCAGCGGCGCCAACTCGCCCCGCTTGGGGCGCTGGAAAAGCATGCGCTGTTCGAACGTCGTGGAATTGAAGAACGGGAAGCGGTCCAGCGTCGCCTGCATGTTGTCGGAGCACTTCGACTGGAACAGATGCACGGGGACGGTAAGTCCCGGATAGTTCCGCGGAGGCACCGCCTGCTCGGATCGGAAGATGCGATGATAGAAGGCGGAATGCTCTTCCTTGATGGCCGTCAGGCAAAAGGTCGGCTTGAAATGGCTGCAGGCAACGACCGCAAGCCTCAGCGTCACATAGGGCAGCACGCGCAGGCTGCTCGACCACTCGAGATCGGCGGCGAACCGGCTCGGATCGACGAAGGTTTCGCCGGCCGCCAGGCGCCGGGCCAGCACATCGCCGAACACGTCGGTGCTGGGTGAGACAGGATACTTCGCGTTGGCGTAGTGAATTCTGATGGTGCTGACGAGTGCGCCATCGAAGAACACGCCAAAGCGATAGGAATTCGGAAGATCGTCGAACCTGTCCTTCACCATGCGGGAAGCATCGGACTTCACCATGCCTGCATGAAGGTAGGAATTGTACCGAAGCCGATAGATCGCCTCAAGGTCTTCGGCACCGTCGCAAAGGCGATATTCGATGTGATCCAGAACTTCCATGATGTGATCTGAAAACACCGAGGGACGATGCTGACCCCTGGCTTTAGACGCCGCCAGGGGCGTACCCACTAACTGAGCTTCCACTTTTTTTGCCCTCGTGCCACCGCAAAAGGACAATAGCGAACAGGTGAAGGAACCAGAAGCGAAATTCCGAGCTTTTTCGTTTACTCTAAATTAACGTTAACAAATGGTTAAACCCCAAGGGCGGGCAAACGGGGTTTTTTGACGGATATTCAGGTGGCGGCGAGCTTCGCGGCGGGCCGCAATTCGGCGGCGAAAGGCCAGGTCACGTTGGACATGGTCTCAATGCCCGACGCGCTCAGCGCGGCGCCGAAGAGGAAGCCCTGGACCAGGTCAGGCTTCACCGAGTGCAGCAGGATCTTGAGCTGCTCGAAGGTCTCCACGCCTTCGACCGTGACAGTAAGGCCGAGGATCCGGGTCAGGTCGACGACCCCCTTCAAGAGGTCGAGCGAACGCGGGTTCTGGGTGACGTCCATCAGGAACGAACGGTCGATCTTGATCTTGTCGAGCGGCAGCTTGTGGAGATAGCTCAGGCTGGAATAGCCGGTGCCGAAATCGTCGAGCGCGATGCGTACGCCGAGCTGCTTCAGCTCCTCGATGTACTGGCGCGTCAGCGACTTGTCGTCGAGCAGCGCGGTCTCGGTGACCTCGATCTCGAGGCGGCCGGCCGCGAGCCCGGATGCGGCCAGCGCATCGCGGACCTTCTGGATGACGTCGTGGTTACGGAAATCCTTGGCGGAGAGGTTGACCGAGACGCTGGTCTGGTCCGGCCATTTGGCGCATTCGGCGCAGGCCGCTTGCAGCACGAAGGTGCTGATCTCGGAGATGATGCCCATCTCCTCGGCCAGCGGGATGAAGATGCTGGGCGAAATCGGCCCGAGATCGGGATGGTCCCAGCGGCACAGGGCCTCGCAGCTGGCGATGCGCATAGTGCTCATCGATACGATCGGCTGATAGACCACGCGCAACCCCTTGCTTTCCACGGCGCTGCGCAGGTCCGCCTTCATCAGCTGGCGGTTACGGAAGGCGGCGTCCATCGATGCTTCGAACAGCCGCCAGTTGTTCTTGCCGAGCTCCTTGGCCTTGTAGAGCGCCAGGTCGGCCTTGACGATCATGGCGTCGACGTCGGTGTCCTCGACCTTGGACAGCACCGCGCCGGCGCTGGCCTGGATGCGCAGCCCGTGACCGGCGACGTCGACCTCGCCCTGCAGGTCGGCGAAGATCAGGTCGAGTAGGCCGCTCAGGTGGCTTTCGTCCTCTATGCGGTCGAAGAAGATCATGAATTCGTCACCGCCGAAACGGCTTACGGTGATGCCTTGCCCGGCAATGGCCGCCAGACGTTCCGCGACGGCATAGATCAGGCCGTCGCCGACGGGATGGCCGAGCGTGTCGTTGACGCTCTTGAAATCGTCGAGGTCGACCACCGCCAGGCCGCACAGGCGATCCCGGTCGCCGGAGGCCATCAGTTCCCCGACCAGCTCGTGGAAATAGGCGCGGTTAGGCAGGCCAGTAAGGTTGTCGTAGCGCGCCATGAAGCGGATCTTCTCCTCCGCCTCGACACGGGCGGTGACGTCCTCGAAGGTGATGACGCCAAGGTCCTGGCTGCCCTCGCGCGCCGAGAATTCGAAGTGCTGGCCATTGGAGAACGACACCAGAACCTTGCGGTCGCGACCCTCGCGCAGCGCGCGCGTCAGCTGTGCCTCGACATAGCGGCAGTCCTTCGGCGCCAGCATGCCGCCGGCAACGCCGCGCATGAGCAGCGAATGGATCGAGCGCCCGAGCAGTTGGTCCGGCGATTTGAGCGACATCAGATGGGCGGCTTCGGCGTTGCCAACCACCACCTTGCCGTCGGGGCCAAGCATGACCAGGCCATGCGACATGGTGTTGAGGGCCCGGTTGAAGCGCTGCGCCAGCTGCCGCGCCTGCTTGTGTCCGACGACGGCCGAGAACAGCACGTTGCGGACGTGGTCGGCGCTGCCCTTGATGATGAACATGAAGGGGATGATTAGCAGCCCGAGCACGACATAGGGGATGTCGACCCTGAGGATGAGGGCTGCGGCGATCGGTCCGACGAAGGTCACCGCGAAGATCATGACCATGCGCGGCGAGCCGTAGTTCCGGCCAACGACTGTCACCAGCGAGCCGAGCGTTATGGCAAGCGCTCCGATCTCGGCATAGGAATCCGAGTAGACGTAGATGGAAATGAAGCAAAACAGCCCCAGCAGCAGCCCCTGCAGGCTGCCTTTCAGTATATATTCGCGCTCCCACCGCGTCGCATCCGCGGCGTCGCGGATCTCGCCGCCCGAGCGATGGAAGCGCCGCAGGCTGAAGTAACGCCAAACGCCGATACCAAGCAGCGCCGCGGCAAGGATGAGAAAAACCGACTGGCCGTTGCGCCAGTAGACCATGAGGCTGACGATGGCGTGGCAGCTCGCGCCGATGACCAGCATGTGCGCGTTGTCGAACAACGAGCGCACAAACTGGATATAAACATCCACGGGGATGTTATCGGTTTTTGTTCTGCCCATTACTGGCGCCCATTGAGCCCCAGCCTTGCCATAGTCCCATTAAAAAACCTTTAGCCTGGGCTGAAACGCCTGATTTTCGGGCGCTTCTCGGGTCATTCGGCGGCCTGGAGTTCGGGCCTTTCCGTCGCTTTCACAAGGCGTTCTACCAGTCTCGAACGCTCGCCGGCGGCCTTTTCGGCGCTGGCCTGCCGGACATGGCCGTAGCCGCGGATCAGTGTCGGCACCGAGGCAAGCGCTGCGGCCGCCTCGATCCCGCCAGGCGAAAGTGCTGACGCGATCAACTCCAGATCGGCTTCGTATTGCGCCAGAAGCTGCCGCTCCCTGCGCCGCTCGGCGGTAAGGCTGAAGAGGTCGAAAGCCGTGCCGCGCAGGCCTTTCAGCGCCGAGAGCAAGCGCAACCCTTTCAGCATCCACGGCCCGAAGCTCGACTTTTTCGGTTTGCCGTCATTGCCGCGCCGGCCGAGGATCGGCGGCGCCAGATGGAATTCCAATTTCTCGTAGCTCTGGAACTGCTTGGACAGCTCGGCCGCGAAGGAACCATCGGTATAGAGGCGCGCCACCTCGTATTCGTCCTTGATCGCCATCAGCTTGAACAGGTTGCGGGCGGCAGCTTCGGTCACCACCGTCGAGCCCGGCACCGCCTTGGCCTCCGCAGAGCGCAGCGTGGCGAGCCTCTCGGCATAGCGCTTGCCGTAGGCTGCGTTCTGGTAGCCGGTCAGGAAAATGACGCGACGGGCGATGATCTCGTCCAGCGTCTCGGCGGGCGCGATGGCCGCCTTGCCCGGCTGGCCGACGAGGCCGCGCACGAAATCCGGCTGATGCGCGGCGCGACGGCCCCAGCGAAACGCGGCGACGTTCATAGCAACCGCCTCGCCATTCAGCTCAATAGCCTTCTCGACCGCCTCGGCCGACAGCGGCAGCCCGCCATGCTGGAAGGCGAAGCCGAGCATGAACATGTTGGCGCCGAGCGAATTGCCGAACAATTGGGTGGCGGTCCGGGTGGCATCGAAGAAATGCGCCCTGCCGTCGCCGGCAGCAGTGCGGATCGCCTTTTTCAGCCGCTCGACGGGCAGCGAGAAATCGGCCGAACGGGTGAATTCGCCGGGCATGATCTCGGCGGTGTTGGCAAGGAAGATGGTGTGCTTCTCGCGCACTGCGGCCAGCACCTTCTGCGCGCCGGATACGACGAGGTCGCAGCCGAGCACCAGGTCGGCTTTGCCGGCCGAAACGCGGATGGCGTGGATTTCGTCCGGCGTGGGCGCGATACGCACATGGGTGAACACCGAGCCGCCCTTCTGGGCAAGGCCGGCCATGTCGATCATGCCGCAGCCCTTGCCTTCGAGATGCGCCGCCATGCCGAGCACCGCGCCGATGGTGACGACGCCAGTGCCGCCGACGCCGTCGATGATCCCGGCCCAGCCTTGCGCGCCGAGCGAAAACTCGGCCGGTGCGGGCACGCCGTCGAGCGGGTCGGTCCTGCCGGCGATGCCTTCGGCCTTCCTGATCTTGGCGCCGTGCACGGTAACGAAGGACGGGCAGAAGCCGTTGACGCAGGAAAAATCCTTGTTGCAGCTCGACTGGTCGATGCGCCGCTTGCGGCCGAATTCGGTCTCGACCGGCTGGATCGACACGCAGTTGGATTGCACGCCGCAATCGCCGCACCCCTCGCAAACCAGCTCGTTGATGAAGACGCGTTTGTCGGGGTCGGGGAAGGTGCCGCGCTTGCGCCGGCGGCGCTTCTCGGCGGCGCAGGTCTGGTCGTAGATGAGCACGGAGATGCCCTTGACCCCGCGCAATTCGCGCTGGACGAGGTCGAGGTCGTCGCGGTGATGGATGGTGGCGCCAGCCGGGAAGTCGGCCTTGCCGGCGTATTTGTCCGGCTCGTCGGTGACGATCGCGATGCGCTCGACGCCTTCGGCCCGCACCTGCCTGGCGATCATGTCGACGGTCAATCCGCCTTCATGCGGCTGGCCGCCGGTCATGGCGACGGCGTCGTTGTAGAGGATCTTGTAGGTGATGTTGGCATCGCTCGACAGCGCGAAGCGGATCGCCAGCGCGCCGGAGTGATTGTAGGTGCCGTCGCCGAGATTCTGGAAGATGTGGCCGCGTTTCGAGAACGGCGCCTGGCCGACCCATTGTGCGCCCTCGCCGCCCATGGCGGTGAAGCCGACCGTGTTGCGGTCCATCCATAGCGCCATGAAATGGCAGCCGATGCCGGCCGCCGCCAGCGATCCGTCCGGTACCTTGGTCGAGGAATTGTGCGGGCAGCCCGAGCAGAAGAAGGGCGTACGCGAGCCGATATCGACGGTGTCGGCGAGCATGGCCTGGAACTGGCGCAATTTCGCCACCCGCGCCGCGATCTCCTCCGACGGACCGATGGTGCGCAGGATCCGCTCGCCGAGCGCGATCGCGATCTCGTTCGGGTCGAGCGCGCCCTTGGCCGGGAACAGCCAGTCGCCGCGCTCGTCCTTTTTGCCGACGATGACCGGCTGGCTGGCGGTGCCGTAGAGGCTTTCGCGCAACTGCACCTCGATCAGCGAGCGCTTCTCCTCGACGACGACGATGGTGTCGAGGCCGCGGGCGAAGTCGGCGACATGCTGCAGGTCGAGCGGCCACGGGCAGCCGACCTTGAACAGGCGGATGCCGATGCGGTTGGCGGCCGCCTCGTCGATGCCGATATCCTCCAGCGCCTGGCGCACGTCGAGGTAGCTCTTGCCGATGGTGATGACGCCGAGCTTCGGGTTGCGTCCGCCCGAATAGACGATGCGGTTCAGCCCGTTGGCGTGGATGAAGGCGGATGCGGCGTTGCGCTTGTACTCGTGCAGCCGCTCCTCCTGGCCGAGCATGTCGATCTCGTGGCGGATATTGAGGCCGCCGGGCGGCATGTCGAAGGGCGGCACGACGATCTTGAGCCGCTCGAGCGAGGCATCGACGGAAGCGGTCGATTCGATGTTGTCCTTGACGCATTTGATCGCCGCCCAGGTGCCGGCGAAGCGCGACATGGCAAAGCCGTAGAGCCCGTAGTCGATGATCTCCTGCACGCCGGCCGGGTTGAGGATCGGCACCATCGTGTCGACGAACAGGAATTCGGTAGCATGCGCGTTGGTCGACGATTCGGCCATATGGTCGTCGCCCATCAGGGCAAGCACGCCGCCATGCTTCGACGAGCCGGCGAGATTGGCGTGGCGGAACACGTCGCCGGAGCGATCGACCCCCGGCCCCTTGCCGTACCAGACCGAAAAGACGCCGTCATGCGTGCCTTCGCCGAGCAATTCGGCCTGCTGGGTGCCCCAGCAGGCTGTGGCGGCCAGCTCTTCGTTGAGGCCGGGCTGGAAGACGATGTCGGACTGCGCCAGCTGCTTCTTGGCTCTCCACAGCTGCATGTCGAGGCCGCCGAGCGGCGATCCGCGATAGCCGGAGACGAAGCCGGCGGTGTTCAGGCCCGCGCTGCGGTCGCGCTCGCGCTGCATAAGGAGCATGCGGATGACGGCCTGCGCGCCGGAAAGGAAGATGCGCTCCTTGCCAAGGTCGAACTTGTCGTCGAGCGCGACGTCATGCAGCGTCATCAGGCATTTCCTTCGCGGAGGCGCACGGAATCGCGCAGCCTACGTCGGAGTGGGACGCCGCACTCTTTCTCCCCTTGCCGGAGAGGTCAAACGAAATCGCAGGTGCCAGACGACGCGCAACAAACGGTCCAATCGGCGGCCGTTGACGCATGCGACGGCACTTAGGGCGGTTCAGGCCGGGCACGAAAATTCCAGCGACCTGAACGTCAGGTAGCCTTCGAGCAGTCGGGCTTCGGCTCGCCCGGCAGCTTGCCGTCGACATGACCGACCATGTCCTTGTTGAGCTCGTAGACCGGGCCGACCACCAACGGGCGGTCGGGCAGCACCGACTGATCCATCGACGAGGTCAGCGTCGTCTCGAAGCTTTGCAGCAGCGTGCCATTGGCGTCCTCGATGCGGATCGAGATTGAGTAGGGCTTGTCCTTGACCACGCAGGTGAGTGGCGGGCTGGTCAGCGTTATATGCGGCAGCTTTGGCCAGATCTTCTGGTTGACGATGATCGGATCGCCCCCGGCCGGGTTCTGGAAGCTGACCACCGCGACCTGGCCTTCTCCCATCGGCCGGAGCGGATTGAGGGTGACGACATAGGTGGCGATGCCCAGCCGGTAATTGAACTCGAACAGCTTGCCGGAAATGGCGAACAGCTGCTCCTTGCCGGAATCACGGCAGGCGCCGAGCGCCGCCACCGCCAGCAGCGCGGCGCCGAGAACCATCGAGCGCGAATTTTTCCTAAACATTGGTAGCCTCCCTGGCCGCCGTGCGGCGGCGGTAATAGCGGTTTGCCTTCTGCCGGTTGCCGCACACTGCCATGTCGCACCAGAGGCGGCTGGAATTGCGGCTGCGGTCGACGAACAGCCAGCTGCAGTTGGGACAGATCCTGAGCCTCGCCACCGTATCGCCGCGCAGCAGCGACAGCGCCGAGACGGCCAGCGCCGCCTCGAAGGCGATCGGCGTCGCCGGATCGCCGAACGGCCGGCCCGGCCCGCCGATTTCGGTACGGCCCTCCGCCAGGCCGTCGGCGCAGGCTGCCAGGAAACCGGGCAGGTCGCCGGTGGCGATAGTGCCCTTGGCCACGGCGTTGCGGAACAGGCGGTCGGTCGTCTCGCGGATCGACAGCACCACCGGCGCGATCGCCGCCGGTGCCGGCGCCTCCAGCCTTCGGCCGCCAAGCTCGCTGGCGCGGAAACAGCTCGCCGCCTCGGCGAAGCGCGCGATCTCCGCCGGATTGTCGAAACGGTCGAAGGTCTTTTCCGGGTCGTTGCGCAGCACGACGGTGTTCGCGGTGTCGAGCGCCAGAATGCCGCCGGTGAAGCGGTGCGGGGTCCAGGATACCGTCATGCCAGAAATCTAACCGATAAATCGCGTTTGACAAGTTAGATTCCGAATGCAACCTTCCGCACAGGTCGCGAGTTGCCGCGGCCTCTGTTTCGAGCATGTCGTCGCCCCAAAACCGCCAAGCACTTTTGGGCGACATGCTCCGAGGTTTGTGCATGCTCTATTTCTTCCAGCAGATTCTGAATGGGCTGCATTCGGGCGCGCTCTATGCGCTTCTCGCCTTCGGCTATGTGCTGACCAATGGCATCCTGCATCGCACCAACCTGGCCTATGGCGCCGTGTTCGCCTTTTGCGGCCACGCCATGATCCTGACCGCCGCCTTCGGCTATCAGGCGCTGTGGCTGACGCTCTACGCCGCCGTCGCGCTCGGCGTGCTGGCGGCCTTCCTCTACGCGGCGCTGATCAGCCATGTCCTGTCGCGCAGCGTCTTCGAACCGCTGGCCGACCGTTCGCCCAACGCCATAGTGGTGACGACGCTGGGCATATTGCTGTTCCTGTCAGAGGCCAGCCGCATCGCCGCCGACACCCACGATCTCTGGCTGCCGCCGATGCTGGCCGTGCCGGTGATCTTCGCCGAGCACGACGGCTTCAAGGCGACGCTGACGCTGATCCAATTGCTCGACTGCGCCGCCGTGCTGGCGGCCATCATCCTTGCTGCCTGGGCCTTTGCCCGCTCGAGCTTCGGCCGGCGCTGGCGCGCCGTCTCCGACGACCCCAAGGCGGCGGCGATGTGCGGCGTCGACGTGCGCGCGGTGTTTCGCCACGCAGTGCTGTTCGGCGGCTTCTGCGCCGCGCTCGCCGGTGTGCTTGCCGGCATCTACTACGGCAACATCAGCTTCGGGACCGGGCTGGTCTACGGCTTGAAGGTCCTGTTTGTGACGGCGGTCGGCGGCTACCTCTCGCCGCCGCGCGCCGCCCTTGGCGCCGCCGCCTTCGGCATGGCCGAATCGCTGTGGGCCGGCTATTTCCCGCTCGAATGGCGCGATGCCTGGATGTATCTGTTCCTCGTCGCCATGCTGGTGCTGATCGGTGCCGGCCGAGATCAGCAGAAGATCGCCTGACCCTATCAGACTTTGGTTGCATTGTTCCCCGTTTGCCGGCGGATTATCGGCGTCCCCGCCTCACAACCGTGTTGACCGCGTCTCTGCCATGTTGACCCGCCGTGCCACGCACGGCATACCGTTGGGCCACTGCGGCGCGACGGAAAATTAGGGGAGCCGGCGCGCCTCCGACATTTTGAATTACGCATCTTGCTTTCCGAAAATCGACACCGATTTTCGAGCCGATGCTTGGAGGGAGGAATGCATGGCAGGGCTGCTCGCTCTATCCAGAACGATCGACCGTGTGAATGAGTTCATCGGCAGATGGGTGTCGTGGCTGATCCTGCTGGCGATCCTGGTCAGCGCCGGCAACGCCGTCGTCCGCAAGGTGTTCGATATCTCCTCCAATGCTTGGCTGGAACTGCAATGGTACCTGTTCGGCGCCGCCTTCATGCTGGCCGCCGCCTACACGCTGAAGCAGAACGACCATATCCGCATCGACATCGTCTACGGCATGTTCTCGCGCCGCGTGCAGCACTGGATCGACCTGCTCGGCCACACGCTGTTCCTGATGCCGTTCGTCACCCTGATGGTGATCTATTTCGTGCCCTATGTGTCGCTGTCCTTCCGCAGCGGCGAAATGTCGACCAATGCCGGCGGCCTGATCGTCTGGCCGGCCAAGGCCATCCTGCTCGCCGGCTTCTTCCTGCTGGCGCTGCAGGGCATCTCCGAGATCATCAAGAAGATCGCCATCATGCGCGGCGACATGGACGATCCCAATCCCTTCATATCGGCGCATGAGCAGGCCGAGCTGGAGGCAAAAGCACTCGCCGAAGAAGCCAAGGCGCTCG
Source organism: Mesorhizobium sp. M4A.F.Ca.ET.090.04.2.1 (assembly GCF_003999085.1). Taxonomy (NCBI): domain Bacteria; kingdom Pseudomonadati; phylum Pseudomonadota; class Alphaproteobacteria; order Hyphomicrobiales; family Phyllobacteriaceae; genus Mesorhizobium; species Mesorhizobium sp. M4A.F.Ca.ET.090.04.2.1. Next base: position 5,293 of record NZ_RZOT01000045.1, on the reverse strand, counting down.
CCGGCGAGGTGCGCCCATGATCGAGTTCATCGCCCAGAACATGGCGCCGATCATGTTCGCCTCGCTGATCATCTTCCTTTTGATCGGTTACCCCGTCGCCTTCTCGCTCGCCGCCAACGGGCTGCTGTTTTTCGGCATCGGCGTATTGCTGTCGTCTCATTCGGGCGGGGCGATAACACTCGACTGGCCACTTCTGTATGCACTGCCGGAAAACTTCTACGGCAACCGGGTGATGTCGAACGACACGCTGCTGGCAATACCGTTTTTCACCTTCATGGGTATCGTGCTGGAACGATCCGGCATGGCGGAAGACCTGCTCGATACGATCGGCCAATTGTTCGGGCCGATCCGCGGCGGCCTTGCCTATGCCGTCATCTTCGTCGGCGCGCTGCTTGCCGCCACCACCGGTGTCGTGGCGGCTTCCGTCATTGCCATGGGCCTGATCTCCCTGCCGATCATGCTGCGCTATGGCTACGACCGTCGCGTCGCCTCCGGCGTCATCGCCGCTTCCGGCACGCTGGCGCAGATCATCCCGCCGTCGCTGGTGCTGATCGTGCTCGCCGACCAGTTGGGACGCTCGGTCGGCGACATGTATGCCGGCGCGCTGATCCCGGGCCTCGTGCTTACCGGCATCTACATGCTTTACATCCTGATCATGTCGATCGTCCGGCCGAAATCCATGCCGGCCCTGCCGCTCGAAGCCCGCACGCTCGGTCATGGCGTGGTGTCGCTGATCGTGGCGCTGGCGGTTGCGGTCGCTTTGTCCTACGCGGCCTACCGCTATCTGGCGCCGGCACATGGCGACAATGCCGACATTCTCGGCGCCTGCGTCGGCGTGATCCTGATCTATATCGTGGCGATTGCCGACAAGGGCCTGAACATCAACATGATGTCCCGGCTGGCGCAGCAGGTGATCATCGTGCTGATCCCGCCGTTGGCGCTGATCTTCCTGGTGCTCGGCACCATCTTCCTCGGCATCGCCACCCCGACCGAAGGCGGTGCCATGGGCTCCGTCGGCGCATTGATCATGGCGGCGGCAAAGGGGCGGCTGTCGCTGGACGTCATCAAGCAGGCGCTGGCCTCGACGACCAGGCTGTCCTCCTTCGTGCTGTTCATCCTGATCGGCGCGCGCGTCTTCTCGCTGACCTTCTACGGCGTCAACGGTCAAAAATGGGTCGAGCATCTCTTGATCTCGCTGCCCGGCGGCGAGGTCGGCTTCCTGATCGGCGTCAACGCGCTGGTCTTCGTGCTGGCCTTCTTCCTTGATTTCTTCGAGCTCGCCTTCATCATCGTGCCGCTGCTCGCGCCCGCCGCCGACAAGCTCGGCATCGACCTGATCTGGTTCGGCGTGCTGCTCGGCGTCAACATGCAGACTTCCTTCATGCATCCGCCCTTCGGCTTCGCGCTGTTCTACCTGCGCTCGGTCGCCGCCCGCGTGCCCTATCTCGACCGCATCACCGGCAAGCAGATCGCGCCGGTCACCACCGGCCAGATCTATTGGGGCGCGGTGCCCTTTGTCGGCATCCAGGTGATCATGATCGGGCTCACCATCGCTTTCCCGCAAATGGTGATGCACTACAAGGGCGCCGTGGTCGATCCCGGCACCATCGAGCTCAAGGTGCCGGAACTGCCGGGTCTGTCGCCGCTCGGCACGCCGCCGGCGGATGGCGCCGGGGCGCCGGCCAATGGCGGCGCGGCACCGGCGGCGCCGGCCACCGACCTGTCCCAGCCACCGAGCTTCGGCGACCCGCTGCCCGCCAAGCCGGCGGCGCCGTCGCCTGACCTGTCGCAGCCGCCGAACTTCAATTGATGTGGGAGGCTCGACAGTTGTGAAAGCGGTTCGCCTCGAGGCCGTCGGCAGCATCGCGCTGCGCGAGGTCGACAAGCCGTCGGCCGGTGCGGACGATCTGCTGGTGCGGATCGAGGCCTGCGGCGTCTGCGGCACCGATCGCCATCTCTTCCATGGCGAGTTTCCTTGCAAGCCGCCGGTGACGCCCGGGCATGAGTTTTCGGGCATCATCGAGGCGATCGGGTCGTCGGTGACCGGCTTCTCCGTCGGCGACCGCGTCACCGGCGACCCCAACATCGCCTGCGGCCGATGCCCATATTGCCATGCCGGGCGGGTCAACCTTTGCCGCAATCTCAATGCCATCGGCATCCATCGCGACGGCGGCTTCGCCGACTATGTCGTGATGCCGCAGAAGCAGGCCTTCCGGCTGCCGCCGAGCCTCAAGCCGACGCATGGCGCATTCTGCGAGCCGTTGGCGTGCTGCCTGCATGGCGTCGACCTCGCCGCGATCAAGCCGGGCGGCTCGGTCGTCGTGCTGGGTGGCGGCGTCATCGGCCTGCTCACCGTGCAATTGGCAAGGCTTGCCGGGGCGAAGACCGTCGTGCTGTCGACACGCCAGGCCTCGCGCCGCGCGCTCGCCGAGGAGCTCGGCGCGACGGCCTCAGTCGATCCAGGCGCCGGCGACGTAATCGATGCAATTGCCGGACCGGACGGGCTGGTGCCGGGCGGCGTCGACGTGGTGTTCGAATGCGCCGGCGTGCGCGATACGGTCGAACAGTCGATGCGGCTGGCGAAGGCCGGCGGCACCGGCGTCATCGTCGGCGTGGTGCCGCAAGGCATGCAGGTGGCGTTCGAGCCCTTCGACTTGCTGTTTCGGGAATTGAAGGTCCTGGGCTCTTTCCTCAATCCCTACACTCATGGCCGCGCCGCCGAGCTCATCGCCACCGGCGCGATCGAGGTCGACAGGCTGATCTCGAGACAGGTGACGCTCGAAGAGGCGCCCGCGGTGATCGCCAACCCGCCCGCGCCCGGCGAGGTCAAGGTGCTGGTGGTGCCAGGCCGAGGCTGAAGCGCAGCCCTTCAGCTTGCAACGTTGGCAATTGGCGAAACCGTCGATCGCAGCGCCCCCGTCCCTATACGGGGAGAGGTTGCCGGCAGGCAAGGTGAGGGGCGGCGCCAATGCCCAGATAGACAAGGCACGAGATTGGGTCTTCAGCCTGCCACTTAAGCCCGAGGCGATTCATTCGCCGAAGCCGGCGCTGCCTCATCCCCCTGCCGGGACCTTCTCCCCGTATAAGTGACGGGGAGAAGGGGCCAATCACTTCCTACAGCTTGCCCTGGCGCTGCTGGACCATCATGAAGGTATCGTAATTGTACTCGGCCACCTGGGCCCAGAGATAGTGCTCCTTGCGGAAACCCTTGATCGACTCCCAGATCTTCTTGAACGGCGCGTTCGAGGCTTCCATCTCGGCATAGACCTCGTTGGCCTTCTCGAAGCAGGCCGCCATGATCTCCTGGCTGAACGGTTGCAACTTGGCGCCGCTGGCCACCAGCCGCTTCACCGCCGCCGGATTGAGATAGTCGTATTTCTGCAGCATGTTGGCGTCGGTTGCCTGCGCGGCGGTCCGCACCAGCGATTTGTAGGCTGCCGGCAGCTCTTCGTACTTGGCCTTATTGAACATCAGGTGGACGGTCGGGCCGCCTTCCCACCAGCCGGGATAGTAGTAATAGGGCGCGACCTTGTAGAAGCCGAGCTTCTCGTCGTCATACGGACCGACCCATTCGGCGGCGTCGATGGTGCCTTTCTCCAGCGCCGGATAGATATCGCCGCCGGCGATCTGCTGCGGCACCACGCCGAGCTTGGCCACGACCTTGCCGGCAAAGCCGCCGATGCGCATCTTCAGGCCGGAGAGGTCGGCGACCGTGTTGATCTGCTTGCGGAACCAGCCGCCCATCTGCACGCCGGTATTGCCGCCCGGCAGGCCGAAAAGCCCTTGCGTGGCGAGGAATTCGTTGAACAGGTCGATGCCGCCGCCGTGATAGTGCCAGGCATTGATGCCGCGCGCGTTGAGCGAGAACGGCACCGCCGCGCCCAGCGCCCAGGTCGGGTCCTTGCCCCAGTAGTAGTATGCCACCGTGTGGCAGGCCTCGACGGTGCCGGCGGCGGTGGCGTCAGCCGCCTGCAGGCCGGGCACCAGCTCGCCGGCGGCGAAGACCTGCACCTGGAAATTGCCGTCGGTCGCTTCCGACAGCATCTTTGAGAACACCTCGGCGCCGCCATAGATCGTGTCGAGCGACTTCGGGAAGGACGACGCAAGCCGCCACGTCACCTTCGGGTTGGACTGGGCGATTGCCGGAGCGGCAAGCGTCGCGGCCGCCGCCGCGGCGCCAACGCCGGTTACGCCGGCCTTGCGGATGAATGAACGACGATCCATGCAGTTCCTCCCTTTTGGATCAACAGGCCGGCATTCGGGAACATCCTCGATATCCCGGCTCGGCCCGGACGAAACAATACACGGGCAACAGGTCGAGTCCAGCGCGGCGGCCGCGCTTAACGGCGGCATTGGCGGGAAATGCGCGCTCTCGGCGCACGACCTGCAACTATAGTCTAACGGCCTGCCGCCTGGCCTATGCGACCTGCCAAAACTTGTCATGGAAAAGCGCCTTGGGATCGCCTATTTTGTAGGCAGAATAGCTCCTTAGCCCTCAACGGAAACCGGATCCAAAATGCAGCAGCCGCTCGTCGCCATCTCGACCGACGTCCGCCAGTTCGACAACTACACCTGGCATGCCGCCCCGCAGCAATATCTTGAAGCCGCGCTTGCCGGCGCCGGCGTGTTCCCGCTGCTGGTGCCGTCCTTCGGCGACCGGCTCGACTTCGACGAGCTGCTCTCGTCGGTCGACGGCGTCATGGTCACCGGCTCGAAGTCCAATGTACATCCCTCGCTCTACGGTGGTGACGCCAGCGAGCGGAACGGTCCGTATGATCCGGCGCGCGATTCCACTACGCTGCCGCTGATCCGCAAGGCGATCGAGCGCGGCGTGCCGCTGCTTGCCATCTGCCGCGGCATCCAGGAGCTGAATGTCGCGTTGGGCGGCACGCTGGGCACCGAGATCCAGGAGCGTGAGGGGTCGCTCGACCACCGCGCCGCGGTGAGCGACGATCAGAACGAGCGCTTTGCCATCCATCAGACGATTTCGATCAAGCCCGGCAGCTGCCTCGCCGGCGTGTTTGGCGCCGGCGAGATCAAGGTCAACTCGCTGCACCGCCAGGGGATCGATCGGCTGGGCTCGAGGCTGCAGGTCGAGGCCTTGGCCACCGACGGCACGATCGAAGCGGTTTCGGTGAAGGATGCCCGCGCGTTTGCGGTCGGCGTTCAGTGGCATCCCGAATATTGGGTCAAGTCGGACGACAACTCGGCCAGGATCTTCCGCGCTTTCGGCGACGCGGTGCGCCTGCATGCGGCGGCGAAGGCCGGGGTCCGCGCGGCGGCGGAGTAGGAC
>NZ_RZOT01000459.1:0-4977 GCF_003999085.1 Mesorhizobium sp. M4A.F.Ca.ET.090.04.2.1 | reverse complement strand
CTGCTCGAATTCGAACGCATGGCACCCTCCGTTTGCTTCGACCGTTTCGGTCTGGAGCCTGTTCGAATCGGAAATTAACCTTTTCTTAACCTTTGTTAAGAGCCGGCCCGCTTTCGCGGCCGGACTTTAACAAACATGGTTAATTTCGGCCGACGGGGTGGCCATCTTTCGGCCATGCTTGCCCGCACCATCGCGCCACCTCGACCAGCCGTTTGAGCCGGGTGAGCTTGATCAGGAACGACATCGTGGCTAGCGTGCCGCGCACAGGAGGGGCAGCACATGGCGTTACGCCGCTTGGTTCGGGGATTGCTCCTTGCTCCGTTGCTCGCTGCGGCAGCGGCCTGTGTGCCGCAGGATGGCGCGCCCAAGGCGGCATCGCCAGCGATCTCTCCCGCTCCGGCTCTGCAGGCCACCGCACCCGCCGCGCCGCCAGCGCCTGCAACGGCATCCGCAGCCAGGATCACCACCGACCTCACTGCGCCGCGATCGGCAGTCGGCATGGCCACCTACAAATGTAATGGCGGCACGATCTCCATCCAAAATCTCGGCACGTCGCTGCGTGTGGCAGGGCCGGATGGCTGGACAGAGGAGTTTGCGGCGTCGCCCGCCAACCAGAGCAGCCGCTACCAGGCGGCGACGACGCATGACGCAGTTGTGATCGACGGACGCGAGGCGCTGCTGATGAAGAAGGGGTCGACGCCGCTCACCTGCAGAAGGTAGGCAATCTTCATCGACATGCCGCACTGCAGCGAACCATTGCGCCGGCTTTCGGACGCGCCCTAATCGATTGAAGCAAAAGCCGGCCCTTTTTTCAGACTAAATGACGTTTCCAAAACGATTTTCCGGCTTTGACGCGGTGCAAAAAGAGCATTAGAAACCGGCTGTCCGAAGTCGCAACCGGGAACGGCAATGCCGCTTTTCCGCTGAGGCTCCAGGAGACGCCGAACTGGGGGAGCCATGAGCAAATCACCAGCCACCCGCGAATTTGCCAGACGTGAACGGCCGCTTTCGCCGCACCTGAGCGTGTACCGGCCGCCGATCACAATGACCATGTCGATCATCCATCGCATCACCGGCGGTGCGCTCTATTTCGGCACGCTGCTGGTGGCGCTCTGGCTGATGGCAGCGGCGAGTTCCGAGGCCACGTTCGATCTCGTCAACTGGGCCTTCGGCTCGTGGCTGGGGCGGCTGGTGCTGTTCGGCTACACCTGGGCGCTAATGCACCACATGCTGGGCGGCGTACGCCACCTGGTCTGGGACACCGGCGCCGGGCTCGAGAAGCACACGGCCTCGAAGATCGCCTGGGCGACACTGGCCGGCTCGATCCTGCTCACGCTGCTGATCTGGATCGCCGGCTACATGGCGCGGGGAGCCTGACCATGAGCGGCAAGAACACCGACATGCGCACGCCGCTGGCCAAGGTCCGCGGCCTTGGCTCGGCCCGCGAGGGCACTTCACATTTCTGGCGTCAGCGGCTGACGGCGATCGCCAACATCCCGCTGATCCTGTTCTTCGTCGGCTTCCTGATCGCGCTCAACGGCCACGGCTACACGGAAGTGCGGACGGCGCTCGCCAATCCGTTCGTGGCGCTGGTGCTGGCGCTGGTGCTGATTTCCGGCCTCTACCACATGCGGCTCGGCATGCAGGTGATCATCGAGGATTACGTGCATGGCGAAGGCATGAAGCTGGCGCTGATTGCGCTCAACACATTTTTTTCCGTAGCGGTCGGCGTCGCCTCGCTCTTCGCCCTGCTCAAACTGGCATTCGGAGGCTGACATTTTGGCCAAGGACGCGAAATCAGCCAATTCCGCCTACACTTTCGTCGATCACAAGTTCGACGTGGTGATCGTCGGCGCCGGCGGCGCCGGCCTGCGCGCCACGCTCGGCATGGCCGAGCAGGGCCTGCGCACCGCCTGCATCACCAAGGTGTTCCCGACACGCTCGCACACGGTGGCGGCGCAAGGCGGCATCGCCGCCTCGCTCTCCAACATGGGCCCGGACTCCTGGCAGTGGCACATGTACGACACCGTCAAGGGCTCGGACTGGCTGGGCGACGTCGACGCCATGGAATACATGGTGCGCGAGGCGCCGGCCGCCGTCTACGAGCTCGAGCATTACGGCGTGCCGTTCTCGCGCACCGAGGAAGGCAAGATCTACCAGCGGCCGTTCGGCGGCCACATGATGAACTATGGCGACGGCCCGCCGGTGCAGCGCACCTGTGCGGCCGCCGACCGCACCGGCCACGCCATCCTGCACACGCTCTACGGCCAGTCGCTGAAGAATAACGCGCAGTTCTTCATCGAGTATTTCGCGCTCGACCTGATCATGGAGCCGGACGGCACCTGCACCGGCGTCGTCGCGTGGAACCTCGACGACGGCACCATCCACCGCTTCTCGGCCAAGATGGTGGTGCTGGCGACAGGCGGCTACGGCCGCGCCTATTTCTCGGCGACGTCGGCGCATACCTGCACCGGCGACGGTGGCGGCATGGCCGCCCGTGCCGGACTGCCGCTGCAGGACATGGAGTTCGTTCAGTTCCACCCGACCGGCATCTATGGCGCCGGCTGCCTGATCACCGAGGGCGCCCGCGGCGAGGGCGGCTATCTCGTCAATTCCGAGGGCGAGCGATTCATGGAGCGCTACGCGCCGTCGGCCAAGGACCTCGCCTCGCGCGACGTCGTCTCACGCTGCATGACGCTGGAGATCCGCGAGGGACGCGGCGTCGGCAAGAACAAGGACCACATCTTCCTGCATCTCGACCATCTCGATCCGGCGGTGCTCCATGAGCGGCTGCCCGGCATCTCGGAGTCGGCGAAGATCTTCGCCGGCGTCGATCTCACCAAGGATCCGATCCCGGTGCTGCCGACGGTGCACTACAATATGGGCGGCGTGCCGACCAACTACTGGGGCGAGGCGCTCAACCCGACAGCCGCGAGCCCGGACAAGGTATCGCCAGGCCTGATGGCGGTCGGCGAGGCCGGCTGCGCCTCGGTGCATGGCGCCAACCGGCTGGGTTCCAACTCGCTGATCGATCTCGTCGTGTTCGGCCGCGCCGCGGCGATCCGCGCCGGCCAGGTGATCGACCGCAAGTCGGCAATCCCGTCGCCGAACGAAGCCTCGGTCGAGAAGATCATGGACCGCTTCGACCGGCTTCGCCACGCCAACGGCTCGACGCCGACGGCGGTGCTTCGCGAAAAGATGCAGAAGGCGATGCAGGAAGACGCGGCGGTGTTCCGCACACAGGAATCGCTGGAAAATGGCTGCAAGCGCATTTCGCAGATCTGGGGCGAGCTCAAGGACATAAAGGTGTTCGACCGCTCGATGATCTGGAATTCGGATCTGGTCGAGACGCTGGAGCTCGAAAACCTGATGGCCAACGCCATCACCACGGTCTACGGCGCCGAGGCTCGCAAGGAGAGCCGCGGCGCGCATGCGCGGGAAGATTTCTCGGCCCGCGACGACGCCGCCTGGCGCAAGCACACGCTGGCCCATCTCAGCGAGGACGGCAAGGTGACGCTGACCTATCGTCCGGTGCACACCGAGCCGCTGCTGGCCGAGAAGGACGGCGGCATCAGCCTCGCCAAGATCGCGCCGAAGGCCAGGGTGTACTGACGATGGCGCTGGCGGCAACGGGATATTCCGGCACCCCGCTTCCGGCCAAGCTCGGCCTGAAGGACGGCATGGTCGCCGCCTTCATCGCGCTGCCGCCGGAGCTGGATGATCTTGCCGGAGCCGTGGACTTTGCCGCGATCGACCGGCTGGCCGACTGGTCGGAAATTTCTGGTCGCCAGAGATACGATGCCGTGCATGCCTTCACCCGGCGGCGCGCCGAGATCGAGGACGGCCTTGCCGGCATCGAGACGGCGATCAAGCGCGACGGCATGGTCTGGGTTTCATGGCCGAAGAAGGCGTCGAAGGTGGCGACCGACGTCACCGAGGACGTCATCCGCGCCGAGGCGCTGAAGCGCGACCTGGTCGACGTCAAGATCGCCGCCGTGAATGAAATCTGGTCCGGGCTGAAGCTCGTCATCCGAAAGGACCGCAGGTAATGGTCGAACTCACGCTCCCCAAGAATTCGAAAGTTCAGCAGGGCAAGACCTGGCCGAAGCCGGAGGGCGCCACCAATCTTCGCGAATACCGCATCTACCGCTGGTCGCCGGACGATGACGAGAACCCGCGCATGGACACCTATTTCGTCGACATGGACGATTGCGGACCGATGGTGCTCGACGCGCTGCTCTACATCAAGAACAAGATCGACCCGACGCTGACGCTGCGCCGCTCCTGCCGCGAGGGCATTTGCGGCTCCTGCGCCATGAACATCGACGGCTCCAACACGCTCGCCTGCACCAAGGGCTGCGACGACATTTCCGGCGCGGTGAAAGTCTATCCGCTGCCGCATATGCCGGTGATCAAGGACCTGGTTCCCGACCTCACCAATTTCTACGCCCAGCACGCCTCGATCGAGCCATGGCTGAAGACGGTGTCGCCGGAGCCGGCCAAGGAATGGCTGCAGAGCCATGAGGACCGCGAGAAGCTCGACGGGCTCTACGAATGCATCCTGTGCGCCTGCTGCTCGACGTCCTGCCCGAGCTACTGGTGGAACGGCGACCGCTATCTCGGCCCGGCGGTGCTCTTGCAAGCCTATCGTTGGCTGATCGACAGCCGCGACGAGGCCAAGGGCGAGCGGCTCGACAATCTCGAGGACCCGTTCCGGCTCTATCGCTGCCACACCATCATGAACTGCGCGCAGGCGTGCCCCAAGGGCCTGAACCCGGCCAAGGCGATCGCGGAGATCAAGAAGATGATGGTGGAGCGGCGGGTTTAGCCTTGGCGGGATAACCAACGACAACCTCAAACGCGGCGATCCTTCGCGCCCCCCTCTGTCCTGCCGGACATCTCCCCCACGGGTGGGGAGATTGGCTGTCATGAGGGCTTTCGCCTATCTCCAAGGTTGAAGGATGAAGCGCGGTCGGC
>NZ_RZOT01000458.1:0-5014 GCF_003999085.1 Mesorhizobium sp. M4A.F.Ca.ET.090.04.2.1 | reverse complement strand
GGTAGAAATGCTCGCCGGAAGGCGAGACGCCCTTCAGCATGGCATCGGCGAAGTCTTGCTCGCTCCAGGCGCCGATGCCGTCCTTGGCGTCCTGCGAGATGTTGGGCGGCACGAAGGTGCCGAACGGCGTCTTCAGTTCGAGGCCGCCCGTGAGTGCTAGTCGGGCATCGCCCTGCGAACCGGGCTTGGCATGGCAGGAGGTACAGCCGCCGGCATAGAAGATGCGCTTGCCCCTGGCGGCATCGCCGGGGCCGAGCTGCGCGACGGTCGCGGCATCAAGTCTGACCGGCGCCGACAGCAACCATGCGGCAACCGCGCCAGCGCCACCCAGAACGAGGGCCGCGCCGACGAGTTTTTTCAGCCAGGCCATTGGCCGGGATCAGCCCTTCTTGATCCTGTAGCTCTGATGGCAGGTACCGCAATCGCCGCCGATGGTGTTCAGCTGCGCTTTCAAGGCATCGACATCAGCCGGCGGCGCTGCGGTCGCGGCCTTGACGTCGGTCAGCAACTTGTCCTCGGCCGCGTTGAAGCCCGCCATGTCTTCCCAGATCTTCGGCGCGGCCGTGGTGTCGCCCTTATCACTGCCGGCCGGGAAAAGTTTCTCGGTATCCCACTTCTCGGCGTTAGCCTGCAGCGCCTGCAACGCCGCCAGCACGGCGGCTGCGTCGAAAGCTTCCTCGCCCTTGACGACCTTCGACAATTGGCCGGCAAGTTTGCCGCGTTCCTTCATCAGGGCCTGGCGATCCTTGATCGGATCAGCGAAGGCGGCCGAACCCGCTACAGCGAGCATAGAGATGGCGAGAACAAGCTTTCTCATTCAATGGCTCCTTGGTGAAGAGAGTGCGCGACTGGACATTAACGGACGGCGCGGCGGAAATATTCCGTCCGCACAGCAACGACTTTCACTTTCCGCTGCAGGCAGAAAAGAAAAGCCCCGGTCGTGCCGGGGCTTTTCGTCAACCAATCAACCTTTCGCCTTTTCGTAAAGCTCGAGGACATAGTCCCAGTTGATGAGACTGTCGACGAAGGCTTCGAGATATTTCGGCCGTGCGTTGCGATAGTCGATGTAGTAGGAGTGCTCCCAGACATCGACGCCGAGGATCGGCGAGGCGCCATGGACCAGCGGGTTCTCGCCGTTCGGGGTCTTCGAGATCGCGAGCTTGCCATCCTTGACCGAAAGCCAGGCCCAGCCGGAACCGAACTGGGTGGTGCCGGCGGCGATGAAATCCGCCTTGAACTTGTCATAGCCGCCGAGGTCGCTGTCGACCGCCGTCTGCAGCGCGCCCGGCAGCTTGGAGCCGCCACCGCCCTTCTTCATCCACTTCCAAAAATGGATGTGATTGTAGTGCTGGGCGGCGTTGTTGAAGAGCCCGGCGTTCTTGCCGAAGGACTGCTTGACGACTTCCTCGACCGAAAGGTCACCCAAGCCGGCTTCCGCGGCGAGCTTGTTGCCGTTGTCGACATAGGCCTTGTGGTGCTTGTCGTGATGATACTCCAGCGTCTCCTTGGACATATAAGGCTGAAGCGCCTCGTAGTCGTAGGGCAAAGCAGGCAGCTCAAAAGCCATGGATGGTACTCCCTCATGGAAAATCCGGTGTCACTACCGGACTAAGATAGGTCTGGAATGATTTGGGACAACTCCGGAATGAAGTGCCGGTTCCCTTTCTAGAGAGGTTCCGGAAACCTGTCACACGGTTTTGCGGCAGGCGGCTGCGTCAAAAGAGAAAGCCTGCCCACGGATCAGGCGGCGGATGTGGAATGCGCCCAGTCCCAATAGAGCTCGCGCGCCTTTTTGGCGACGGGGCCAGGCTGGAGATTGCGCTCTTCGATGCGGGTGATCGGCACGACCTTGGAATGGTTGCCGGTCGAGAATATCTCGTCCGCTTCAAGGAAATCGCGCACCGACAGCGTCTTTTCGGTGGTCTTGAAGCCGTAGTCGCCGAGCAAGCCTATGGTGCGCGAACGAGTGATGCCGGACAGGAAGGTGCCGTTCGCCGCCGGCGTGAGCACATGGCCGTCCTTGACCAGGAAGATGTTCGAGGTTCCGGTCTCGGCGACATTGCCCAGCATGTCGAGCACCAGCGCATTGTCGAAGCCGCGCATCTTGGCTTCGAGGATGGCGCGGCCATTGTTGGGGTAAAGGCAGCCGGCCTTGGCGTTGGTCGGCATGGTCTCGATGGTCGGCCGCCGGAAAGGTGAGACGGTGACCGAAAAGCCTGCTGGCGAGATCATCGGCGATTCGTAAAGGCAGAGGCAGAAGCGGGTCGAGGCCGGATCGGCCGGCACGCCCATATAGCCGCCATGCTCGGCCCAGTACATCGGCCTGATATAGACCGCCGTCTTGCCGTCGAACTTCTTCAGCCCGTCCCAGGTCAGCCCGACGATCTTCTCGGTGGTCATGGTAGGTTTCAGGCCGAGCGCGATGGCCGAGGCGTTCACCCGCGCTGCATGACGCTCGAGGTCGGGCGCCACGCCCTCGAACCAGCGGGCGCCGTCGAAGACGCTGGTGCCCAGCCACATGGCGTGGCTGCGGGGCCCGAGAATGGCGACGTTGCCCTCGTACCAGTCACCATCGACGAAGGTCCATGTCGCGGATTGCGCCGCTGCCGCCAGTGTCATTGCTCGGGTCCGTCCAAGTGTTCTTGCGAAGCGGGCATAGGAAAATGCTTTGGTGGCCGCCGTCAACCGGCATCGTGGAGTTTTGTTGGGGCCAGCCGGCCTCCGCCAACCGATGTCGGCCTGGTTTGGCCGCGATCCGCAACATCGATCGGTGCTGGCTGCAATCAACGCTTGCGCTTCGCTTCCCCTCGCCTCACTACTGTCGCCATGCATCACGCGGCCTATGTTTTCGACGCCTACGGCACGTTGTTCGACGTGCATGCCGCCGTGCGCCGCCATGCCGGCGAGATCGGGCCGGACGGCCAGTTGCTCTCCGAGATATGGCGCGCCAAACAGCTCGAATATTCCTGGGTCAGGACGCTGATGGGCGCCTATGCCGATTTCTGGCAATTGACCGAGCAGGCGCTCGATTTCGCCTTGCGCAAGGTACCCTCCGCCGACAGGGGCTTGCGAGCCAAGCTGCTGGAGGCTTATTGGCACCTCGACTGCTATCCGGAGGTGCCGGCAGTGCTCAAGGCGCTCAAGGCATCGGGCGCGAGGCTCGCGATCCTCTCCAACGGTTCGCCCGAGATGCTGGAGGCGGCGGTGAAGTCTGCCGCGCTCGACCAGGTGCTGGACGATGTATTTTCGGTCGATGCGGTGCGACGCTTCAAGGCCGACCCGTCGGTCTACGACATGGTGACCACCGGCTGGCGCCTCTATCCGGGTGCGGTGTCTTTCCAGTCCTCCAACCGCTGGGACGTCGCCGGCGCCACCAAGTTCGGTTTCCGCACGGTGTGGATCAACCGTGCCAACCAGCCCGATGAATACCGAGACTTTCCGCCAGGGCTGATCCTGCCTTCGCTCGAAGGCCTTCTTGGGGGTGCATGACGGCGCTGTTGCTGCAGCGCAACAGCGGCAATGCGGTCACAGCTTCGCCTTTGTTTGTCCACCCTTAGGCCAGATTTGGAACCGCCTATCGCCGCCGACTGTTATTGGAGCGCCGGCAGCCAGCCTGCGGATTCATGCTTTCTTGCGAATTAAGACCTAGAAAAGGCAACCATGTCAGACGCTTCCTTCCGCATCAGCCGTCGTGGCTTTCTCAACTTCACAGCCCTTGGCGCTGCCTCGGTCGCGGCTTCCGCCTGCACGACCACCGGTCCGGCTCCAGAGCCTGCGCAACCGCCACCGCCCGCCTATGTCGATCCGCCGCTCGGCGACTACGAGACGATGTATGGGGCGACGTCCGACAACGGATTCGACCTGCCGGCCATTCCGGTCAACAAGATCGATCATCAATTCCTGCGCCAGATCGTTCCCGACCCGACCGGCCAGCGGCCGGGCACCATCGTCGTCGATACGACCAACCACTTCCTCTACCTCGTGCGTGAGGGCGGCCAGGCGATCCGCTACGGCGTCGGCCTCGGCCGCGCCGGCTTCGAGTGGTCGGGCGATGCTGTGGTGCAGTGGAAGCAGAAATGGCCGAAGTGGACGCCGCCGGATGAGATGGTCGCCCGCCAGCCGGAACTGACCCAATACAGCGCCAAGAACGGTGGCATGCCCGGCGGCTTGAAGAACCCCCTCGGCGCCCGCGCGCTATACCTCTTCCAGGGCGATCAGGACACGCTCTACCGGCTGCACGGCTCGCCGGAATGGTGGTCGATCGGTAAGTCCGTGTCGTCGGGCTGCGTGCGCCTGATCAACCAGGATATTGTCGACCTCTATGATCGCGTGCCCAGCAAAACCCCGGTCATCGTGACCGCCGATATCGGCGCGCCGGTGGCCGACATGCCGGATCGCAGAGCCATCCCGATCGATGCCGGCGTACCGACCGGCTCGATCCTGCTCGGTCCGGTGAAGCGGCTCACGAACGAGATCTTCTGAGCTTTGGGTTCGTCAGCGGTGTTCGGCCAGTATCCTCGCCAGCACCGCAACGCCGCGCCGCACCGCTTCCGCGTCAAGCCCGGCGTACCCCATGATGAAGCCAGCCGTTTCCGGCCGAGGCCCGCTCGGGTCGTAGAGCGGCGATACCGGGTAGAGACCGATCCCGGCAGCGCGCGCGGCCGCGATGATTGCGGTCTCGCGCCCGGCGGCGATGCCGTGCATCCAGGCCACGACATGAAGGCCCGTGTCGGCTCCCGCAACGGTGACCCTCGGGCCCAGACGGTCGGCCAATGCCTGCAGCAGCACCTGCCTGCGCTCAGCATTCTTTCTGCGGATACTGCGGACGTGACGCTCGTAGGCGCCGCTCGTCAGCAAGTCACCCAACACGTCTTGCTCCAACATGGGCGCATGCCGGTCGGTCAGGCGCTTCGCCTCGCTGAACGCCCGGCACAGGCCGGTTGGGATGACGAGATAGCCAAGCCTCAAAGTGGGCGAGAGCGTCTTGGAGAACGTCCCCACATAGATGACTGAC
>NZ_RZOT01000457.1:0-5024 GCF_003999085.1 Mesorhizobium sp. M4A.F.Ca.ET.090.04.2.1 | reverse complement strand
GGGTCGCAGCGGCCCTGACGCGAAGCCGTCGCTGGCTGCCGCGCCCCCGGCCGGCGGCAAGGTGGCCACCACCATCATTTCGGCCATGAACGGCGGCCTTGTCGGCGGATCGATCGGCTCCAGCCTTGACGACACCGACAAGCGCAAGGCGCTGGAAGCCGAATACAAGGCGCTCGAATATACGGCGAGCGGCCAGAAGGTGACCTGGAAGAGCGAGAGCACCGGCCATTCCGGCGAAGTCGTCGCCGCCCAGCCTTACCGGGTAGGCTCGCAGGACTGCCGGCAATACACCCACACCGTGTTCACCGGCGCTGCCAGCGCCACGGCGCGCGGCACCGCCTGCCGCAACGGCGACGGCAGCTGGACGCCGCTGACCTGACATTTTGCCCGGTTAGAATCTGTCCGGTTGACGTCGATCAAGGACGGGCGGCGCATTGGCCGCCAAAGCGTCGCAGTGTGCCTGAGTTGGCAGGGCAGGGCTCTGCCGTTATTGGAAGAACCATGCTGTTCTGGGTCATAGCCGCCATCCTCACGCTGGGCGCCAGCCTGGCAGTGCTGCTGCCTTTGGCCGGCGCCGGCAAGGATGAGTCCGGCGCCGGTGATAACGATCTTGAAGTCTATCGCGACCAGCTGTCCGAGCTCGACCGCGACGTGGCGCGCGGCCTGATCCAGCCGGCCGAGGCCGAGGAGGCGCGCGCCGAAATCGGCCGTCGCATCCTGCGCCTGGGTGCCGCGGTTCCGTCAGGCGCGGTCGCGCGGCGGCCTTTGGTCGCGATCAGGCTGGTCGCGACGGTCGCCGTGCTGGCGGTGCCGCTGGTCAGCTGGGGTCTCTATATCAAGCTCGGCTCGCCCGATCTCCCCGCGCAGCCGTTGGCCGAGAGGCTCGCCAAGAATCCCGCCGATTCCTCGGTCGACGAGCTGGTAGCGCGCGCCGAGGCGCATCTTGCCGCCAACCCGTCCGACGGCAGGGGCTGGGACGTGCTGGCGCCGGTCTATCTGCGGCTGCAGCGCTATTCCGACGCGGCGCGAGCCTACCGCAACGCCATCCGCCTCGACGGCGATAGCGCCACGCGCCAGGTAGGTCTGGGCGAGGCGATCGCCAACGCCGCCGGCGGCATCGTCTCGGCCGAGGCTCAAGTTGCCTTCGAGGCGGCGCTGAAGCAGGACCCCGCCAATGCGAAGGCGAGCTTCTACCTGGCGATGGGTCTCGCTCAGGAAGGCCGTGCCGGCGAGGCGACGGCTGCCTGGCAAAAGATGCTGGCCGCGCTGCCGCCGGACTCTCCGTGGCGCGGCGCGGTCGAGCAGGCGCTGGCCGACACGGCAAGCAAATCCGCTGCGGCGGGCGAGCCTGTCAACGGCCCGGACGCTCAAGCCGTGGAGGCAGTGCAGCAGATGTCGCCGCTGGACAGGCAGGCGATGATCGAGACCATGGTCGCCGGCCTCGACGAAAAGCTGAAGCAAAACCCGCGCGACGTGGAAGGATGGATACGGCTCATTCGTTCCTATGCGGTGCTGGGCAAGACCGACCAGGCGCGCGATGCGCTCGGTCGCGCCATTAACGCCTTTGGCGCTGGCAGCGAGGAAGCGAAGAAGTTCACCGCCTTTGCCGCCACGCTCGGCCTGATGGCGACGGAGTAGACGATGACACGCAAGCAGAAGCGGCTGTCGGTGATCGTGGCCGGGCTGGCGTTCCTCGCCGCCGCCACCGGTCTCACCTTCTACGCGCTTGGCCAGAAAGCCTCCTATTTCTACATGCCCGGCGATCTCGCCACGGCGACTGTTCAGCCCGGCCAGCGTATCCGGCTGGGCGGGCTGGTCGAAAAGGGCACGATCGTGCGCGGGCAGGGCGCGACGGTCGCCTTCTCGGTGACCGACAAGCAGAAATCGGTCAAGATCAGCTATACCGGTATCCTGCCCGACCTGTTCCGCGAGGAGCAAGGCGTCATCACCGAAGGCAGCTTCGGGCCGGACGGTATCTTCGTCGCCGACAGCGTGCTCGCCAAGCATGACGAGCGCTATATGCCCAAGGAAGTCGCCGATGGGCTGAAAGCCAAGGGCGTCTGGCAGGAGAGCAAGAGCGAATAATGGTCGAAACCGGACATTTCGCGCTCGTCCTGGCCTTTGCGCTGTCATTGGTGCAGATGCTGGTGCCGCTCTATGGCGCGCGCGTCGGCAACCAGAAAATGATGGCGGTTGGCGGTCCTGTGACGGTCACCGGCTTCGCGCTCACCGCGCTGTCCTTCGCCGCGCTGGCCAGCGCCTATGCCGGGTCCGACTTCTCGGTGGCGAGCGTCTGGGAGAACTCGCACTCGCTGCAGCCGCTGATCTACAAGATCACCGGTACCTGGGGCAACCACGAGGGCTCGATGCTGCTCTGGGTGCTGATCCTGACCTTCTTCGGCACGCTCGTCGCCGTGTTCGGTTCAAACCTGCCGGCGACGCTCAGGGCCAATGTGCTCGCCGTGCAAGGGGCGATCGGCTGCGCCTTCTTCCTGTTCATCCTGGCGACGTCCAATCCCTTCATCCGGCTGAACCCGGCGCCGATCGAGGGCCGCGACCTCAACCCTATCCTGCAGGACCTCGGCCTCGCCATCCATCCGCCGCTGCTCTATCTCGGCTATGTCGGCTTCTCGATTTGCTTTTCCTTCTCGGTCGCCGCCCTCATCGAGGGCCGCATCGACGCCTCCTGGGCGCGCTGGGTGCGGCCATGGACGCTGGTCGCCTGGATGTTCCTCACCGGCGGCATCGCCATGGGCTCCTACTGGGCTTATTACGAACTCGGCTGGGGCGGTTTCTGGTTCTGGGATCCGGTCGAGAACGCGTCCTTCATGCCCTGGCTGGCAGGTACGGCGCTGCTCCATTCGGCGATCGTCATGGAGAAGCGCTCGGCGCTGAAGATCTGGACGCTGCTGCTCGCCATCCTCACCTTCTCGCTGTCGCTGCTCGGCACCTTCCTGGTGCGCTCCGGCGTGCTTACCTCGGTGCATGCCTTCGCCACCGACCCGGCGCGCGGCGTCTTCATCCTCTGCATCCTGACGCTGTTCATCGGTGGTTCGCTGGCGCTGTTCGCGCTGCGCGCCTCGAGGCTGACCGCCGGCGGCCTGTTCCATCCGATCTCGCGCGAGGGCGCGCTGGTCCTCAACAATCTGTTCCTCACCACCGCCACGGCCACGGTGCTGGTGGGCACGCTCTATCCGCTGGCGCTGGAAGCCGTCACCGGCGGCAAGATCTCGGTCGGCGCGCCGTTCTTCGACCTGACCTTCGGCCCGTTGATGCTGCCGCTCTTGGCAATCGTGCCGTTCGGGCCGCTGCTTGCCTGGAAGCGCGGCGACGTCCTTGCCGCCGCCCAACGGCTGATGGCCGCCTTCGCGGCAGCGCTCGCCGCCGTGCTGGTGACGGCGCTGTTCATCGACGGCGCGTCGGTGTTCGCCGCGCTTGGCGTCGGTCTCGCCGTCTGGCTGGTCTGCGGCGCGCTCACCGATCTCGCCGTCAAATCGGGTATCGGCAATGTTGCGCCGGCGGTTGCGCTCAGCCGCTTCGCCGGCCTGCCGCGCTCGGTGTTCGGCACCGCGCTCGCCCATCTCGGCCTCGGCCTGACCCTGCTAGGCATCGTCGGGACCATGAGTTTCGGCACCGAGAAGATCCTGACCATGCGCGCCGGCGATACGGTGGAGCTCTCCGGCCATAGGCTCCGCTTCGAGGGTCTCTACCCGGCGCAAGGACCGAACTACAGCGAGGATCGCGGCCGCTTCCTGTTCATCGGCGCCGACGGCAACGCCAAGGGCGAGATCAGCTCGGCCAAGCGCTTCTATCCTGTGCGCCAGATGACGACCACCGAATCCGGCATCAGGACTGTTTGGTTCAGCCAGCTCTATCTGTCGCTTGGCGACGAGGGCAATGACGGCTCCGTCGTCGTTCGGCTGTGGTGGAAGCCGCTGGTGACGCTGATCTGGGGTGGCGCCCTGGTGATGATGGCGGGCGCGGCGATGTCGCTGCTCGACCGCCGCCTGCGCGTCGGTGCGCCGTCGCGCCGCCGCAAGCCGGCCGACGCCGCGCCTGCCGCGAGCGCGCCATGACGAGGGTTTCGCGTGCCTCGCTGGCGCTGCTGGGCTTGCTGTTTGCCGGCAGCGCCTTCGCGGTGAAGCCCGACGAGGTGCTCGCCGATCCGGCGCTGGAGGCGAGGGCGCGCGCGCTCTCGGAAGGCCTGCGCTGCATGGTCTGCCAGAACCAATCGATCGACGAATCCGACGCCGACCTTGCGCGCGACCTGCGCATCCTGGTGCGCCAGCGCCTGGTTGCCGGCGACAGCGACCAGCAGGTGATGGACTATATCGTCTCCCGCTATGGCGAGTTTGTGCTCTTGAAGCCGCGCTTCAGCCTGCGCAACGCGCTGTTGTGGGGCACGCCCGTCGTCCTGCTCGTTGCCGGCGGGCTGTTCATCGTGCTCAGTGCCCGCTCGCGCCGAGCGGCCCCCGCGAGCACGCTCACCGCCGAGGAGCAGGCCGCGCTGGACAAGATACTGCGCGACTGAGCGCCAACATTACAAAACTTTCATGTACCGGAAATGGCGCCGTAATGTGCGCCTCTCTATTCCTCTTGCCCGAGGATGCTCCGCCTGAGTGCATCCCTTGTGAAAGAGGATACGAGACCCATGAATATTGCCCCCAATTCATATTTTGGCACCCGCAAGCGCCTGACCGCGACGGTCGCTTCGCTGGCTGTCATCGGCGCGGTTGGCGTCGGCGCGCTGGCCACTGGAACCGCCCCCGTTCTGGCCGACGCAGTGCGTGTCGAGGCGCCGCAGGTGCCGAGCTTCGCCGATGTCGTGGAGCGCGTCACGCCGGCTGTGGTCAGCGTCAAGGTCAAGGCCAAGATCGAGCCGGCGGCCGATGACGGATCCGACCAGTCCGACGATCAGGACGGTATGAACAACTTGCCCGACAATCCGCAGCTGCGCCGCTTCTTCAGGGAATTCCGCGGTTTTGGCGATCAGGGCGGCCAGTTCGGCATGCGCCGTTTCAACC
>NZ_RZOT01000456.1:0-5025 GCF_003999085.1 Mesorhizobium sp. M4A.F.Ca.ET.090.04.2.1 | reverse complement strand
GCCGATGACCGTGCGGCGGGTGATGCCGTCGAGGAAGCAGTCGGGCTTCGGGGTGTGGATCTTGCCGTCCTTGACGAAGAAGATGTTGGCGCCGGTCGCCTCGGCGACCTGGCCGCGCCAGTCGAGCATCATGGCGTCGGCATAACCTTTTGCCTCGGCCGCGTGTTTGGAGAGTGTGCAGATCATGTAGAGGCCGGCGGCCTTCGAGTTGGACGGCGCGGTGCGTGGATCGGGCCGGCGCCATTCGGCGATGTCGAGGCGGATGCCCTTCAGTTTCTGCGCTGGATCGAAGTAGCTCGGCCACTGCCAGATGGCGATGGCGCAGTTGATGCGGTTGTTCTGCGCCGAAACCCCCATCTGCTCGCTGCCGCGCCAGGCGATCGGACGCACATAGGCGTCCTGGAATCCCTGCTTCTTCAAAAGCGTGCGGCAGGCGTCATCGAGCTCTGCGACCGTATAGGGGATCTTGAAGCCGAGCAGGCGCGCCGATTCATGCAGGCGCTCGGTGTGCTCGGTGAGCTTGAAGATCGCGCCGCCATAGGCGCGCTCACCCTCGAACACAGCACTGGCATAGTGCAGGCCATGGGTCAGCACATGAATCTTGGCGTCGGCCCACGCGACGAACTCGCCGTTCATCCAGATGAAGCCGTCCAGTTGGTCGAAAGGAACGGATGCCATGGAAACCTCCCGCGGGCGCAAACCCGCACATCGTTGTCGTATAGCCGCGGCACGCGGCCGGTGTCCGGAAGCGTAGGCGGATATCAAATGTATGGCAAACTCAGGAAGTTCCGGAAAAACGGGCTCCCCTTGCCTTTTCGTTCGCAATCCGCCGAAAAGCTTGTCAAAAATTACCATTGCCGGGAAATTACGTCAATAGTACTGACATAATTCCCGTTCGCATGGAGACGAGATGACGGATCAAAGCCACGCCGCCGGAAAACCGATCAGGACCGCGATCACCGACGAGGACGGCATCGACTTCGCCATCATCGAATTGCTTTTCTTTGCCTATCGCGACTTCACCTCCGATCCGGACCAGATACTGGCCGACTATGGCTTCGGCCGCGCCCATCACCGTGTCCTGCATTTCGTCAACCGCAGGCCGGGGCTGACGGTCGCCGAATTGCTCGACGTGCTCAAGATCACCAAGCAGAGCCTGGCGCGCGTGCTCAAGCAGTTGATCGACACCGACCATATCGTCCAGTTGCAGGGTCCGCGCGATCGCCGCCAGCGCGAACTTTACCCGACCGCCAAGGGCCGCGCCCTGGCATTGGCGCTGGCGCGGCCACAGTCACGCCGCATCCGTGCTGCATTGGAGGATTCCGGAGCCGCCGACCGCGCCTCGATCGAACGTTTCCTCGAAGCGATGGTCAATCCGGAACTAAGAGCGCAGATCGACATTGTGCCTGCGAAAATATCGGGGAAAAGCCATGGAGACCATTGAGAGGGTTGATCATCCGACAGCACCGGACGATGACGCGCCGCATCTGCTTGTGGTCGATGACGACACCCGTATCCGCAACCTGCTCAAGCAATACCTGTCCGAAAACGGCTTCCGCGTCACCGTCGCCGGCAATTCCGGCGAGGCCCGGCGCAAGCTTGCCGGCCTCGATTTCGACCTGCTCGTGCTTGACGTGATGATGCCGGGCGAAACCGGTGTCGACCTCACCAAGGCGCTGCGGGCGGAAAAGAACGTTCCGATCCTCATGCTGACGGCGCTCTCCGAGACCGACAGCCGCATCACCGGTTTGGAGGCTGGCGCCGACGACTACCTGCCGAAGCCATTCGACCCGCGCGAGCTGATCCTGCGCATCAACAACATCCTGCGCCGTGGCGGCCCGGTGGCGACTCCCAAGGTCGAGCAGCTGGTATTCGGCCCCTACACCTTCCAGATCGCCAGACGCGAGCTGAAGCGCGGCGGCGAGGCGCTGAAGCTGACCGACCGCGAGCAGGAGATCCTGGCGATCTTTGCCGCGCGCGCGGGCGAGACCATTCCGCGCCATGAACTGGTCGGTGACGAGTCCGACGTCGGCGAGCGCACCATCGATGTCCAGATCAATCGCTTGCGCCGCAAGATCGAGCGCGATCCGTCCAACCCGGTCTGGCTGCAGACGGTGCGCGGTATTGGGTATCGGCTCAGCGTGGAATAGAATATTCCTGAGGCCCTTGCTGAACGGCCGTTGACGAGCGGAAGGGCAGATGGCGACCACGCAACTGGAAAGGCCGGGAAATGACGGCTTGAGCGATCGCGCCATGCGGATGCTGAAAGCCATGCCGCGCGCCTGGAACCGGTTCTGGCGCCTGGTTGCGCTTTACATGCCGAAACGGCTCTACGCCCGCTCGCTGATCATCGTCATCGCTCCGATGATCCTCTTGCAGTCGGTCGTCGCCTTCGTCTTCATGGAACGCCACTGGCAGACCGTGACGCAGCGCCTATCGCAAGCGACCGTACGCGACATCGCCGCCATTATTGACATGATGGAGGCCTATCCGCACGATGCCGACTACGCCAACATCATCCGCATCGCCCAGGACAGGATGCAGCTCAAGGTCGATCTTCTGCCGCCCGACCCACTGCCGCCGCCCGGGCCGAAACCGTTCTTCTCAATCCTCGATGAGGCTCTGTCGTCCGAGATCACCAGGCAGATCAACAGGCCGTTCTGGATCGACACCGTCGGCAACTCCAACATCGTCGAAGTCCGCGTCCAGTTGGAAGGCAAGGTGCTGCGCGTCTTCGTGCGCCGCAGCCAGGCCTATGCCTCCAACACCCACATCTTCCTGATCTGGATGGTTGGCACTTCGCTGGTCCTCCTGATGATTGCCATCCCCTTCCTGCGCAATCAGATCCGGCCGATCCTGACGCTCGCCGAGGCCGCCGAAAGCTTTGGCAAGGGCCGGCCGATGCCGCGCGATTTCCGCCCGCGCGGCGCCGAGGAGGTGCGGCGCGCCGGCTTTGCCTTCATCCAGATGCGCGAGCGCATCGAGCGCCAGATCGAACAGCGCACCGCCATGCTGACCGGCGTCAGCCATGACCTCAGGACCATCCTCACCCGCTTCAAGCTGCAGCTGGCTCTGGCCGGCGGCAAGGCCGAAACCAAGGCGGCGCTCGACCAGGATATCGACGACATGCAGTCGATGCTGGAAGGCTATCTCGCCTTCGCCCGCGGCGAGGCCTCGGAGGACCCCGGCCGTTTCGATCTCGACACCTATTTCCAGAAGCTCGGCGAAGAGGCCACGCTGCGCAAATGCAAGCTGTCGACCACGCTCGTCGGCGACCCACACGTGCATGTACGGCCGAACGCCTTCGCCCGGCTGCTGTCCAACGTCATCGGCAATGCCTTCCGCTACGCAAGGACGGTGGAGATCAACGCCGACCACAGAAGCGGCTCGCTTCTGGTTACCATCGACGACGACGGGCCGGGCATCCCGCGGGAAAAGCGCGAGGAGGTGTTCAAGCCCTTCCTGCGCCTCGACGAGGCGCGCAATCTCGACGCCAGCGGCACCGGCCTTGGCCTCTCCATCGCCCGCGACATCGCCCGCAGCCATGGCGGCGACATCACGCTGGAGGATAGTCCTCTCGGCGGCCTGCGCGCGGTGATCAGGGTTCCTGCCTGAAGCGAAGCCACGCTTCTCAGAAATACCGGCTTCATCCGCGCGTCATGAAACCATGGTGAAGAGCGCGCATGAAACGCGCGACTACGGTTGATTCGGCCATGCCGCCCCGATTCGAGCCCGTGCCCTCAAGGGGGCGCTGGAGCGAGGCGCCGGCTGCCGCCTGGCCGCCGTTCCGGCATCGCATCACGGGGAAAGACGACCTTTTCGGCAAAGGGGCGCCATGCGCATATTGATGGTCACCGACGCCTGGCGCCCGCAAGTCAACGGCGTCGTCCACACGCTGGAGCGGCTCGCCGAAACGCTGAAAGCCTTCGACGTCGAGCTGGATTTCCTGACCCCCAACATCTTCCGCACCCTGCCGCTGCCGACCTATCCCGACATCCGGCTGGCGCTGACGACGCCCGGCCATGTCGCGCGGCTGATCGATCAGCGCAGGGCCGACCACATCCATATCGTCACCGAGGGTCCGTTGGGCTTCATGGCGCGCCGCTATTGCCGCAATGCCGGCCGCCCGTTCACCACCAGCTATCACACGCGCTTTCCCGAATATCTCAGTGCCCGCCTGCCGGTGCCCGAGAGCTGGGCCTATCGCTGGCTGCGCGATTTCCACAATTCCGGTCAGGGCACGCTGGTCGCCACCCAGTCGCTGGCGGATGATCTTGCCGCGCGCGGCTTCAACAAGCTGAAACCCTGGACCCGCGGCGTCGACACCGACCATTTCCGGCCGGACAAGCGCAAGGACATGGGATTTCCGGGTCCGGTCTTCCTCTGCGTCGGCCGCGTCGCGGTCGAGAAGAACCTGGGCGCCTTCCTCGACCTCGATTTGCCCGGCAGCAAGGTCGTCGTTGGCGAGGGACCGGAACTCGCAAAGCTCAAGGCGCGCTATCCCAACGCCCATTTCCTCGGCCACCGACCGAATGACGAGCTGGCCGAGATCTACGCCTCGGCCGACGTCTTTGTCTTTCCGAGCCGTACCGACACCTTCGGCAACGTCATCATAGAGGCGCTGGCCAGCGGCACGCCGGTCGCCGCCTATCCGGTGACGGGTCCGATCGACATCGTCGGCGACGGTGTCGGCGGGGCGGTGTCGGGGGACCTGCGCGAGGCAGCCCTTGCCGCGCTTCACGTCGACCGCGCAGAGGCGCGCCAGCGCGCCATGCGCTACAGCTGGACGGCCTGCGCGGAGATGTTCCTCGACACGGTCGAAGAAGCGCTGGGAACGACGCGCAAGCTGGCCGCCTGATGGTGCCAGCGCCCAGGATGTATTGAGATTCAGGTCAGGCCGAACTGAGAATGCTGGGCTCGGGAACCGGAGCGGAGCCGTTCCTAAAGTACGCCAGCACCACAAGCGCAGGAGCCTGCCGTTCGCATTGCGGCCTCACCTGAATACCATGCATCCTAGAACAGACG
>NZ_RZOT01000455.1:0-5037 GCF_003999085.1 Mesorhizobium sp. M4A.F.Ca.ET.090.04.2.1 | reverse complement strand
GACCGCTCCTCAGGGCCCACAGGAAGCCAGTCAGTCCAAGCGCACCGAGGAACAGCGCCACCGGGATGAGGTAGACGAGCGTCGTCATGAGGGTCGAACCAGCAGGCCGGGGGGTGCGCGCCGATCTTGCGGAGCGCTTTCAGCCGATGAACTTTTCGCTGAGCCTTGCAGTCGCAGGGCGTTTCCGATCACAAGCAGCGACGAGGCGGACATCGCGACCGCTGCGATGAGCGGCGTCACATGCCCAGATATGGCGATCGGCACCGCAAACGCGTTGTAGACGATCGCAATTGCGATGTTCTGCCCGATCAGTCGGCCCGCCTTGCGGGAAATGTCCAATGCCAAAGGCACAGCCAGGAGGCTTTCGCGCAGGAAGACGAAGTCGGCGGCATTGCGACCGACATCGGCCGCGGTCGCCGGGGCCATCGAGACATGCGCCGCACCAAGCGCGGGCGTGTCGTTCAGCCCATCGCCCACCATCAGAACCTTGTGGCCCTGCCTCGACAGAGCCCCGATCCGCTCGACCTTGCCGGACGGAAGCAGCGCCGGAACGTAGCTGTCGATATCCAGCGCCTTGGCGACTTCGGCACAGGCATTGGCGGTGTCGCCGGACAGCATCTCGACGGATACGCCGGCATCCTGCAACTTTGCGAGCGCTGCCTTGGCATCGGAGCGCGCCGCATCCTCGAACGCGAAGGCGGCGACGATCGTCCCGTTCTTCGAAAGCACCGTCCCGCCATAGCCGCCATATTTACCTTCGCCGCCGGTCCGTGCCTTCCATCCAGCCCATCCGCGCCGGCCGAGACGCCAGGTGTTGCCCTCTGTGCTGGCCTCGATACCAAAGCCTGGGTGCTCACCGACGGATCCGAGACTGGGTTGACCGGAAAAGCCCGCGAAACCGGCTATGGCCTTCGAGAACGGATGGCGCGAATGCGCGGCGATGTCTGCCGCGATCGCCAGCATGGTCGGGTCGATGGACGGCGCGTTGACCAGCCTTGGCTGGCCGAGCGTGAGCGTCCCGGTCTTGTCGAACAGTGCGGTATCGATCGCCGCCAGCCGTTCCATGGCCGAACCATCCTTGACCATGACACCGGCTTCGAACAGGCGTCGCGCCGCGACCACCTGCACGATCGGCACGGCGAGGCCGAGCGCGCATGGGCAAGTGATGATAAGAACGGCAATTGCGATCGTCATTGCCAGGTGCCAGTCGCCGGACGCGACCATCCAGCCCAGGAACGTCAGCAAGGCCGCGAGGTGGACCACAGGTGCGTAGAGGGCAGAGACCCGGTCGGCGATCCTGCGATACTGGGAGCGGCCACCTTCTGCGGCTTCCATGAGCCGGACCATTTCGGCCAGGAAGGAATCCTTCGCGGCGGCCGTCGCCTGCATTTTCAGCGGACCGGTGAGATTGAGCGTGCCGGCCTGAACCTGCGCCCCCAGGCCCACGGTGCGGGGCGTGCTTTCCCCGGATACCAGCGAGCAATCGAGATCCGAGTTTCCGCTGAGGATGTTGCCATCGACCGGAATTCGCTCTCCGGCGGCGATGAGCAACTCCATGCCGGGTTCGATCTCGCCGACCGGCAGGTAGTCGCGGATGCCATCGCCACGCAGCACTACGGCGCCGCGCGCTGCGAGCCGTGCCAGTCCGTTCACCGCGGTCCGTGCCCGCTCCCGCATCACATGATCCAGTGTGCGGCCGATCAACAGGAAGAACAGCAGCGACACCGACGCGTCGAAATAGGCGTGGTCGCCGTGGTTGATCGTCTCGTAGAGGCTCATAGCGTAGGCCAGCGAGACGCCGACAGCGATCGGCACATCCATGTTCATGCGTCCATGACGCAGCGCATTCCAGGCCGAGCGGAAATAGATGCCGCCGGCGAAGGCGAGCGCGGGGATGGCGATCAGTGCAGACACCCAATGAAACAGATCGCGCGTCGGCCCCTCGGCGCCGGACCAGACGGACACCGAAAGCAGCATGATGTTGCCCGCCGCAAAGCCGGCGACCGCGACGGCGCGGATCAGTTCCGAGAGCGTCTTGTCCTGGCCGTCAGCCTCCGGATCGAACAGGTGCGCATCGTAGCCCAGCCGCCCAAGCGTGGCGACGATTGGCGGAACCTCGTCACCGTGCCACCGCACCGAAACGCGCTTTGTCGACAGATTGACGCGCGAGCTCTCGATACGCCCGAGCTTTCCAAGCGCTGTCTCGATCGTCTGAATGCAGGCTGCGCAGTGAACCGCCGGTACCGAGAGATCCGTTTGGCGCAGGTCCCCGCCAAGCGAGCGGCTAGCCAACCGCATTTCCTGGCTTGACGGCAGGGCGGCTGCGCTCTCGTTCAGAGCCAACGCCATTTCAGCGCCCGGTGCACAACAGCTCATTGCAGCGCTCCATGGGAGATCATGATTCTACGGACGTCGCGATAGGGTTCCGCGAGACCGGCATCGGCATCGACTTCGACGATCCAGACGCCATCTCTCGGCGTGTGCTGCGCTGCAAATTCTTGGCCCGTGGAGGCCAGAATGATGGACTTGTCCTCTGCCTCGTAGGCGGGGTGGCGAAACAAAACCTTCACCGCGTGCAGGGGAACGGGTTTGCCTGCGGCATCGCTGAGGCCGTAGCGGACCTCACCCCATGCGATCGTCAGTTTGCCGGTCCAGCCGAGCGCCGCCCGCGCGCGCCCTTCCTCGGCCTTTCGGTTAAACTGCTGGCTCGCCACATAGGTGTTTTCGACAACGAGCCCGGTCCAACTCTTGCTGGCCAGCGTCGCCATGGTCAGGTTGACGCCAATGACCACGCCGAAGAAGCCGAGAATAATGAACAGCATATGCCGGCCGGTGAATTCGCGGGATTTCTGCGAATGGGCGCTCATCTGGCGGGCTCCGGTGCATTGAACGTGGCCGTGTATTCGGCGGATTCGAGGCCGGCCTTGTCCTCGATCAGGAACTTGAAGCTCTGCGCGGCGCCGCCGATCTGGTCGGCTGGCTGGCGGACGAAGACCTTCAGCGTCTTCAGCCGGTCGGGATCGGCCAGGGTGGCGAAAGAGCGGGCGGGGGGAAGCTCAATGCCGACCGCGCTCATCTCGGCGCCCGGCAGGCCTTGCAATGTGACGACGATCGTCCTCGGCTCGGGGATCATGTTGAGCAGCTTGACGGTGTAGCCGTTGCGGATCGAGCCGTCCGAGAGCGTCACGAATTGCGGATTGCGGTCGTGCAGGACGTTGAGCTCCAGGCGCTCGCGGGTCAGCAGCGAATAGAGCAGCGCGAGCCCGACCGCCGACCATGCGCCCAGATAGATGAAGGTGCGCGGACGGAAGATCTTGCGAATGTGGAAATGCGCCAACTTTTCCGAAAAGGCGCCGTCGGCAGTTCGCACCAGCGAGGGATCCACCGGGCGTGACCCCCCCGCAGTGGCCACAGCCATGTTGGCATTGTAGTCGGACAATGTCGCATAGGAGATCAGTCCGCGCTGCCTGCCGAGCTTGTCCATCACGCTGTCGCAGGCATCGATGCAGAGCGCGCAGGTGATGCATTCGAGCTGCTGACCGTCCCGAATGTCGATACCCATCGGGCAGACAGCGACACAGGCATTGCAGTCGACGCAATCGCCAACTGGCTGTCCGGCGGCAAGGGCTTTCTTGGCATGGCGCGAGCGGGGCTCGCCGCGCCAGTCATTGTAAGTCACAGTGAGCGAATTCTCGTCCAGCATGGCGGCCTGGATGCGCGGCCATGGGCACATGTAGGTACAGACCTGTTCGCGCATCAGCCCGCCGAATGTGTAGGTGGTCGCCGTCAGCACGAGGATGGTCACATAGGCGACCGGCGCGGCCGTGCCATGGAAAACCTCACCGGCCAGTGTCGGCGCATCGGCGAAATAGAAGATCCAGGCGCCGCCGGTTGCTGCCGCTATCACCAGCCAGATGGCGTGCTTCGATGCACGCAGCACCAGCTTGCGTGCCGTCCATGGGCCGGCGTCAAGCTTCATGCGGGCGTTGCGATCGCCTTCGATCGCCCGCTCCACCACCAGGAACAGGTCGACCCATACGGTCTGCGGGCAGGTATAGCCGCACCAAGCGCGGCCGACCGTGGATGTAATCAGGAAGAGGCCGATGCCGGCCATCATCAGAAGTCCAGCGACGTAGTAGAATTCCTGCGGCCATATCTCGATGAAGAAGAAGTAGAAGCGGCGGTTGGCGAGATCGAGCAGCACTGCCTGATCGGGCGCGAACGCGCCGCGATCCCACCGCAGCCATGGCGTCAGGTAGTAGATGCCCAGCGTGATCGCCATCACCAGCCATTTGAAGCGGCGAAAGCTGCCTGAAGCGCGTTTCGGGAAGATCTTCCTGCGCGGGGCATAAAGCGGCTGCCGGACCCTGGCGGAGTTGACCGCCTCTGCCTCCAGCCGTTCCACCTGCGTCTGATCCAGCACCTTCATCTCCATTTGCGCACGACCGATAATCCCGCCCGAGCAACTCTTGCCGCCGGACGGGCTTCGCCGCGTTGATGCAGGTCAATCTTCACATGACGGAATGAAACGAGGCCCGGCGCTGGCCGGGCCTCTACGCTTTGGCGGCCGAGGGCCGAGAATAGGCCCCGCCTCCTATTCTCCGCCGCCAAGCGAATGGACGTAGACCGCAAGCTCCTTGACCTTGGTCTCGCCGAGACGTCCGATCCAGGCTGGCATGACGCCATGTTTCGGCACGCGGACCTGGGCCGCGATGGCCATCTCGCCCGATCCGTAGAGCCAGATCGCATCGGTCAGGTCGGGCGCCCCGAACTCCCTGTTGCCCTTCGCATTAGCGTCATGGCAGGCGACGCAATTTTCCGCGAACACCTTGGCGCCGGGCTCGATCAGGCCTTTGTCCTGGACCGGACCGGAAAGGCTGGCGACATAGGCGCTGACCTGCTTGATCTGGTCGCCCGTGATGATGTCGCCAAAGGCAGGCATTTCCGATTGCCGCGTATCAGGATTGGAGGCGAAGCGGATGCCGTGCATGATTGTCTGCTCGAGCTGCTCGGCATTGCCGCCCCACAACCAGTCGT